>JAIRNP010000110.1 GCA_031258005.1 Treponema sp. | reverse complement strand
GAGTACGAAGCGCGGCGGCGGGTGGTGGCAGTCTGTCATTCATGGATGAACCGATTTAGGAAACTGATAATACGATATGAGAAGAAGGCCCGGAACTATCAGGGGTTGGTAGAGTTAGCGTGTACCATTATTGTCTGGCGAAATATAATCCCGATTCACCCCGGCCTTATTCCCGGATAAGTTATTAATATCTTTAGACAGCTTCCTTTAGAAATGAAAGAATTCTTTCTGGATATGGGTCGTAAACTAGTTAAAACCGGAACCGCCAAAAATGAGGCTAGAGAACCCTCCCTGGAACCTGTCGGAATAGACCCCCGCCTGGAGGACGGTCAGGCCGGCTAAGGCATTGACTGGTCCACCCGGACCTACAATCAGACGGCCCGCTCCTCCGGTACGGGCTACCATCGTCCCCTTCCCACGGCGGGAGTAAACGCCAAGAAGCGTGCATAACCCGCCCCCGCTCGTAGCCTGGGGCAGGCGGCCAAGCCCGGAATCGGCGACTCCTATATACACCTGCCGAGTACATCCTCACGATGTACTTTTTTCCAATTATTTCTTTGTATTTCCAAAGGCTTTGTGGAAAAGAATCGGCGAATAATTTTTTTATCAAAAAACCTCTTGATAATACAATATATATACTGTATCATAAAACACGACGGCAAGAGAAGTTGCGGCAAAACTTGAAGCTCATGGCTGGGTCGTGGATAGGATCAAGGGTTCCCACCACACCTGCGCCAAAGGAGCTCGCCGCTCAATCCCAGTTCCCTTCCACGGCAATAAAGACCTGGGTGTTCTTGGGAAGCGGATACTCAAGGAGGCCGGCATACATGACTAGGAGGTATGACAATGACCTATAACTGTACCATTGAGCAAGAAGGAGCTATGTTTATAGTCCAGTTTCCAGATATGCCGAATATACAGACTTACGGAAACACCCATGAGGAAGCCTTGACGATGGCTCAGGAAGCTCTTGAGGGCTGTCTTGAATCCGATATTTCCCGCGGGTTGCTTATTCCACCGCCCGCCTATAAAGGAGGGTATCCGGTAACGGTTGCGCCTCATATCGCTCTGTCCCTCCGGCTCCGGGAGCTCCGGGGGGAACAAAGCCAGACTGACATAGCCCGGAAACTGGGGCTTTCCTATCAGTCATATCAGCGGCTTGAAAACCCCCGCAAGGCAAACCCCACGGTAAAGACCCTTGAACGGATCGCCCGTGTCTATGGCCGGGAATTAAGTATTTCCATTGGCCGGTAGGGATCGGAAAATGGGCACTCCGATACACGGACCAGGTTGATGGAGGAGCCGAAAGCCGTAGATGGGTTTCAGTTGGACTATATTCCACTCCTGATAGAGGGGATCCTCCATCAGCGAGTTACGCCCGGATATACAAACAAAATGAATAGAAGTATGAATAAAAAGCTATATAACAGATACCATTCAGAGGTATCAGAATAGCATGATCTACAAGATAAAACTGACAACGCTCCATCAGACGACGGGTTCGTGAAGATATATTGGATTGTATAAGGCTTGGGCCTGCCGGGATAATGTAAGGCCATTTCACTATTTGTAATTTCTATACGAGCTGTATTCGCTGGCATTTTGGGTTCTGTTTGCTGGCGTGTTCACCCTCCGTCCCTCCAGTATATCACCTTTCTGCCGGAGAATTAATCAGCATTGCCCTAGCCAAAACGTAGGCCTGTATGCGAAGTGGCGTTTTGCCGGAGATACATCACCTCCGTATTTTGGCTTTGAAGCGGCAGTCAGGCTCAAGGACAGAGGCCGGCGTAAGCCGTTTTCCGGGGGACCGAAAGGCCCCCCAGTCCCCCCCGAAATTTTTCTATGGGTGTATCCAGCAAACCAGAGCAAAATGCGCCCCCTTTCTCACCACCACGGTCCTATACCGGCGGGCGTTCCAGTTCTTGCATGAAGGGGTATATCTCTTTCCACAAATACTCCAAGGTATCGGTCCTGGTATGCACCTTGATAATCCCATAAGATACAGCAGGTTTATACTGCTGCGCTAAGGGGGAACTATGGTACCGCTCGATAGGCGCCGTATCATCTATCCGGCCCTGCAGCAGCCATACCATCTTGACCGACTGCCCCGCTTCCCGGTCGGAGAGTTGACACCCGTATTTGATAATCTCTCGATCCATATAATGCTGTTTGATGCTCCACCGAGAAGAATACTTGGCGTCAAAGATCAGATAACAGGAACGAGAGGTCCTATCCCTGTGGAGTTTCACCATAAAATCCGGGGTATAAAAGCCGTCCGTCGTGGTGGTTCGGTACAGGCTTATATCATTCTCAAAGCGATCCGCGCTGATAACCGGCTGATAGTAGAGGGTAAGCAGCAACTCACCGCGCCGCAACAGGTAGGTATTGGCCAGTTCCTGGTTACGGTGTTCCTGGGAATGATAGATAAAGGAACGGGAAACCTCCCCGGTTCCGGTAAACCCCGCCTCTTTAAGCAGCGTAAGGAGTCTGCACAAACAGTAATACTCAAAGAGCTTGTCCAGCGTCTTGGCATTTCCTATCAAGCTTTCTTTAACCGGGATGAAATCCCCAAAGTGATACCACCGGAGGATCTGTTCAAATACCTGCCGGTAGGGCCGGACTTCCTGGAAAACCTTGGTCTTTTTAGGGATCCCCAGGAGCGGGGTACCTGAACAAGGCAGGATATCCCGATACTTGGCGTATTGCCCGGCTACGTTTACAAGCAGTTCGTGAAGCTTGTTGAAGAGGACCTGGTTCCGCTCAGCCTGGAACTGTTTAATCCCGATAATCGGCGCCCGGAATCCTTCCCGTTCAAGCCATTGCAGCTTGTGGAGGACCTGGTATTCCTCTGCAAGCTGGATGCGTACTTTTTCTGCTACTCCTTTGACGTTGTTGCAGACCAATAAGAGAAACCCCACCACCACCCGGTTCTCATAGATATCAAAGCTCTTGGTAGTTTTTTCAATGTGCATCCGATAGGGTAGATAATGCCTGCCCTGGATATGTATGGCCGTGGGAATTTCGGTGGCCGCCAGTTCCCCGGGGTTCTGATACAACCATTGCAGGCTCCGGCGGCTGATGCTTTTAACCTGGTCATAGGATTGCAGGGAATCATGTTTGACCATCCGGTGTTTAGCCCCGCTTTTAAAGGCAGGGTAGTTTTCCTTATAACAGGTGTATATGGATGTCAGCAGCTGAATATAGGCGCTCAAGGATTTAAAGGAGGCCTTACGCTGCCGGGTTTGTTCCATGCTTTCTGATAAAAGGCGCTCCCTATCAAGGCCGGACTGGGGGGAAAACATCCAGGTGTTGATGGTATCATCGTTAAATTCCGCTAGATAGGCGATAATATCTTCAATGTTTTCCGCGTTAGCTCCATGTTTGCTTAAACAGAGCACATAATCACTGGTGTATACGCGGAAGTACCCATCATCCTGCACTTTGAGGGCGAACTGGACCAGATCGTAGTGGAGCAGGAAGGGCCTGCCTTCTTTACGGTCTTCCAAATCGCCGATCATCCCCTCGTTCAGAAACTCCTTCCTAAAAAGAATATCCCCCATCTGTTCCCCTCGGGATAGATACGACAACGGCCCGCCATAGCCGATGGATTCTTCGTTAAGAAACAGTTCTATCCCCCTTATGGGGCGATCCACCTCAGTGAAGAAGGCGGTGCAGGTGTAGATCCCTTCCGCAATCAGGCTTACCCTGTCTGTTACCTCCCGGCGGGAGGCAGGGGACCCGGGATACAGAGGTATGTCCCCGGCAGCGTCTATGCTGCCGGTATCTTTCAGCCCTCCCGGTCTTCGTTCTCTATTTTCTCTGTTTTCTCTATGCTGCAGCCGTAACCGAAGCCGACATTCCATGAAAGGCCTCCGTTACTTGGCAAAGAACTGATAAAATCCCATATTCTCATCTGCAGCCTTGAGGATCCGGGTAATATGATGGTGGCACAAGGGCATACTCTTACATTCTTCTTTCAACCCTTTCAACAGATTATGATACCGCTCCCCCGTGCCGTTTATGATGGGCAGGATCTTTTGGGATACCGCATAATCCAAGGGGGCGAACCGGTTTTCCGAGGTCTGGGTATCCATATACCTGCACGCAATGGCGCAATAGGTATGGACCATTCTTAGATTCCGCGGCATGATGGGCAGTTTATGCAGCTTGAAAATACTCTGGATCTTGGTCCATTTGCTGCTAATCCCTTCGTCCCCAATACCTGCATCTCCCCGGGGCAGGAATGCGGCGTTAAGGGCAGAGAAGGGCATGATGGTTTCCGCGTTCGATAGCTCCAGATTGGCCGCTTCACCTCCCAGAGTATTCGGATCCAAGGTGATAATCCAACTCCGATCCAGAAACCGGGGAGACAGATCTTCGGTAGTATGATCGAAATTCACCGTAGCAAGAAAGCGCACATGCCGTGGTATGCTCCAATGGTGCTTTCCCCCAAGACTCAGGGAACGGCTATAGGTCGAATCCTCATCGCAGAACCGCAGGAAGGCTGCCCAATAGTGCTCCAGGGGACTCAGGTTAGCCTCATCAAGGAGGATAAAGAAGGGGGCATTGGCATCGTGCTCATGTTCATAATGGAGCCGTTCCAGGGCGTCGAAGACCCGGTTATTGCTTTTCTCCATCATCTTGGTGAGAGGATTGTAATAGCCGATGAAGTCTTTGTGGCTGGTCCAGCCTCGTTCCACGGATATATCCACAAAGCGGCTATGCACATCGGCGCGGGCAAGCCCCAGGGATTTCGCCAGGATGGTACAGAGGGAGGTTTTCCCGGTCCCCGGTTCCCCGGCAAAGGTGGTAATAAAGCCCTGCATGATACAGATGAGGTAATTGGCCGTATCATTGAGGCTGAGATCCCGGTTCGCCCCTTGGAGGTATGCATAAATGCTCCGGAGGATCCGCTCCCCGGATAGCTCCGCCTTAGACCGAGGCTTAAACAATAAGCGGGGCTCAAAAGGAACAAAGGTTTCAGCTTCGGGTTTTTCCTCTCCCACGGCTTGCAGTACCTGGGTGAGCAGTTTACTATCAATGACCCGGGCAATAAGATGGACCTGATCCTTGAAATGGGCCAAGGTGTGATTGAGTTGGATTTCAAGACGGGTTTGTTCACTTTTATACTGATCATATTCAGCTTGGATACGGGCAATCTCCGCGTCCAGGCTCCCTTTCTGTTGCGTGAGTTCTGAAATATCCCTGGCTACTCCCACATACTGCTGGAGGTACTGGTGTTCAGCCTGTAATTGTTCCAGGGCGGTTCGCAGGGTCTTTTCTTCATTCTCCAGGTTCTGCATGATTTCATGGTGCCGGGCCTGGGCTTCTTTGGTAAGCACACTCTCATCGCCCTTCAATTCCGCAAGCCGCTTTTCTTGGATTTCCACTTCCTCATGTAAGCGCTCTTTCCGCTCCCGGATCCGGATAAAGTCCCGGCTTTTTTCTTCGATCATGTCAATGTATTCTTCACAAAACAAGGTAACCAACTGATCGAAGGCCTCTTTATCATCAATAATACCGGTAAGAATCGTTTGTTTTATCTCATCATGGAGGAGAACCCGGTCCAGCATACCGGTGATCCGGGAAAGCCGGTCTTCGGTGAGTTCTATATCGTGGTAGAGAATTAACGATTCAGCGATAACGTTCTTTATCTGCCGAATCTGCGTCTTAGTATACCCGTATGCTGTGCTAGAAGCCACCTTGAGGGCAGCGCCCAAGCCGTCTATTAAGGTATCGTCGCTTATCCAGTCTATGTCATGGGTCAGGACCGCTATGCCTGCCAGGGAATCCCGGGGAATAAACGCGAGGGAGACCATCCCTTCTTCATTTTCAATTTGTATAGTGATTAGCTGCGTAATAACAAGGGACTCATAGGATTGGATCTTATAGTTGGATTCTTTCTTACCAAAGAGCATAACCTTTTGTTCTTGAGCTTCATATTCCGCATCAAAAGGGCCATAATAGGCACCTCCTGTTCCGATGAGTACTTCATTGGTATAGAGGGGTATATCCGATAGGATATACCGGTCTTTGGTAATGGCGGTAAGCGCTTTTGAGGTCTCTACAATTTGCATGAGCCCTTTTTCCTTGAACCGGCTTATTTCTATCTCCGAATCCATAAAGGCCGGATTGTATCGGATTGACTTGTAATGATCATCTTCATACCGCCGGGCGGGTTCAAGGTTAAATTTAACGTTTACTAGATGCCCCTGTTCTTCCACCACCTGTTCCGCGAATACCCCGTCTTGGGTAATACGGACATCGATCCGTTCATCTCCCTCTTGAAGCGGTTCATAGACCCCTCCCCGTTGTTTAAGGTACCGTGGATAAATATAACATACCTTATTAGTTTCACCATAATAATCCTTTTTATACGTGAGCCATGCGATAATCGTTTTTCCCATGTATGAATCCATACCAATCCTCCTTCCTCATGTACCCCTACTAGGTACCGGTATTGCGTGAAAAAACTGGCTGCCTAAGCACCAGACTAACCCTTGCAGGGGTTGCAGGGGTTTAGGAAGGGGCATCATAGCGGATCTTTAAGGAATAGTCGATATGCAGATTAAAGATAAACACCAGCTTTTTCGTAATTGTATCGTTTCGTGAGGCGGTTTCATCAAGATTCTATCGTAAAACCGCTTCGTATAATTTTTTTATTATAATCATGGAAGGGGTATATCGTCAATAATGCGCGGCCCTGGATAACATGAGCTGATCCGTTGACATTTTTTTAAACGCTCGGTAAGTTTCCTTATAATATGACTGATAAATCACCAAAAGACTATGTCCTGGAACCGCGAGGCGCCTTTTCCACACGGCAGAGGACCATAGTCAAGCTTACCTTGAGCGCACTCTTCGGGGCCTTAACTGCGGCAGGAACCTTTATTTCGATTCCTCTTCCCCTATCACCGGTACCTATCGTCCTCCAGAACCTCTTTGCCCTCCTCACAGGGCTGGTCTTAGGCCCCCTGGGGGGTATTACCGGAGTAGGACTCTACCTTCTCGCCGGCGCTATCGGGGTACCGGTATTTGCAGGAGCAAGCGGCGGATTCGTTCATTTCTTAGGCCCAACCGGGGGCTTCCTCTTTGGGTATCTCCTCATGGCTATGACGGCAGGGTTCATCGTGGGTACTCCTCAAGCGGATCGCCCCTGCCCCTTATGGAGGATAATCGCGGCAACTGTGGCGGGCATTTTACTTCAGTATATACCGGGAGTGATACAGCTCAAACTGGTCATTAATGACACCTGGCCTGGGGCAGTGGCTAAGGGTTTTCTGCCCTTCATCATTGGGGATGGGATCAAGGGAATAGTTGCCGTACTCATTGCCTCACGATTACGCCGGCCCGTAGCGGATCACCTGGATGGCTAGGGAACTATTTTCCGTTCATAAGCTCTCTAAAATTTTTCCTAACGGGAATCCTGGGATATTAGAACTCAGCCTGAGTATTTTTGAGGGTGAATGTCTGCTCATTACCGGATCCAATGGGTCCGGTAAGACCCTGCTGATGCGGATGCTTCTGGGACTGGTGGAACCCACCGAAGGGGAGATCCGGTTCCGAGGGCTTCCCCTGCATACGGCCATAGATACCCTGCGGCGGGAAGTGGGCATGGTCTTTCAGGATGCAGACGCGCAGATAATCGGAGAGACCCTGGAAGAGGACATCGCCTTTGGTCCTAAAAACCTGGGGTACCCAAAAGATGTGATTAAAACCCAGGTACATACGGCCTTGATCGCTACCGGGCTTTTGGAGAAAAAGGATTTTCCCCCTCGGCGGCTTTCAGGAGGGGAGAAACGGCGCCTTGCAGTAGCGGGAATTCTCGCCATGGGCGGCGAGGTAGTTATCATGGATGAACCCTTCGCTAACCTGGATTGGCCGGGGGTTGTCCAGGTGCTGGAAAGCATCCGGCACTTAAAAGCAGCGGGGAAAACCCTCATCCTCCTCACCCATGAATTGGAAAAGGTCCTGGCCTTGGTAGATCGCCTGGTGATCCTCCATAAAGGGATGATTCGGGAAGCAGGAGCGCCTGAAGGGATCCTGGATCGCCTCGATCCGGTGTATGGGGTACGAGACCCTCGAAGAACCTATACGCAGGTGAGGGACTGCACATGGCTTATGGAGTAAGTCCTTATACTTATAGACCGGGTAACACCTTCCTGCACCGCTTGCCTGCTGGGGTCAAGCTGCTGGGGCTCCTCGCGATCTCTCTAGGGTCTTTTTTCTCTGGTCCTGGGCTGTTCCTCTCCACGGCTATCCTCCTTGTGGGGGCCGTTTCCGCAAAAATCCTGCCCTGGGACTTGTTCCGGGGGATCAAACCCTTGGTGATCATGATAGGTTTGGTTATTATCTTTCGTTCCTTTCGGTTCAACCTTCCCCGTTCCCTGTTTCCTGAATTGAATCTCCCGGGGTTTTGGGCGGGTATCCGTTTCGGCGGGGGTATTATGATTTCTTTTTCTGCGGGGGCCCTCCTATTTTCGGTTACCACGATGACGGAATTGAAGGATTCTTTGGGCAGCGCCGAAACCTTCATCCGTATCTGCGGGTATAACGGCATAAAAAAAATTCAAGGAAAACCGATCCGTACCGTATCACGGAACAGCCCGGTGAGTCTGGGAATCTCGTTGATGCTCAATTTTCTCCCCCGGTTCTTTGAGGCGTGGGAAGAAGCAGAGGTTGCCTACCGGGCACGGGCAGGGAAAAAAGGGATCCCCGCCCTCATCCTGCTTATTCCCTTAGTAACGGAGCGGATGATAACCTTGGCCGTGGAGACCGCTTACGCCATGGAATCAAGAGGGGCATCCCTGGAGGGTCCGCCTGCATAAGAAGCCCCTTAGAGCCTGTTTAGCACCTTTTAATAGCGTTGTTCAATAACTGAAGGTATTGAACCAGTTCCGCTAAAAAACGGTAGGGTTCGCAAATTGTTGAAGTTGGTATTTCCACATTTTTACTCTGTTGCTCTCGTCGCAGTCGCACGGTATGTACCGTTTTTTTGCCTTTGGAAAGGTATGTTTGCCAAGGGTCTCCCGCCAGCGCGAAATGCTTTCAACCGCAAACTCGCTGGTGTCGTAACTCGTGCCCGCTATTACGCGAATGTATTCGAATAATTCGCTGAAATGAGCGTTCATTCGCGCATTCCATCGAACTCACGTTAAGTAGTTCAATTTCTTTGTCGCCTTTATTAAAGATCAAAATACAAGCTTTTTGTTTTTTCAGCTACTTAAGCCGGACAGCAGTGGCTACTTATAGGACCGACGCTTGGCTTCGATCCACCCCCTTCTACCGGTACCAGCATCCAGACCACCCGGCATTCTTCGGGACCGTCGTTAAAACTGATATGCTCCTCCCCCGCCGGGATAAAGGTGGCGGAACCTGTTTTGGCCTCGAAGATGGTATCCCCAATCTTTGCTTTTATCGTACCGGAGAGTATGAAGGCGTATTCATCCTCCCGGTGTACCGCCGGAAGGGCCATCATTCCCGGAGGAAAAACCCCGTACCCCATGTGTACTCCCGTACCCGGAGAAGCCCCCGTAAAGAAATCGGTCATCTCCACCCCGTCGGGCCGCAGGGTGTGGGGCAGGGCGGCAAATGCACGGATCAGCATGCTTATCTCCTGACTTCCTGTATCACAAAACTGTCGGGGTCTAGGAGGACGCCGTAATCCTCCAGCGCCTGAGCGGGAGAGATATAGCCGTTTTGTACGTCCAGCCGTACCTTTTCGGGATCCCGCTTTTTGGGGTCCCCGTAACCACCCCCGGAACAAGTTACCATCCGAACCACATCATCCCTGTCTAGAACGGTTTGGGCGGCTATGCCCAGAGGCCCCTCCGCCTTACCGTCGGCGCGGATAAATTCGAAGTAGTTATAGGAACCGTCCCTGCCCCCGGCGGCGCCCCAGGCGGGGAATTTATTACGCCCAAAGGAAGCGGAGAAAACCTGTCCATCGGTGAGGGCCCGGTACGACCGGACCGCGCCGGACCCGCCCCGGAACTCACCGGCTCCGGCGCCGTCGGTATGGAGGCTGTATTCGTCGATGCGGATTCCGTACCGAACTTCCGCCATCTCCACCGGCACATTGTACGTTTCCCCGTCTCCCACACAGAACTGGCCCACTTCGCCGTCTTTTCCTCGGGAAGCACCCCAGCCGCCGCCGGTGGGCTCCACGATCAGGAAGGGCTGGCCGGAACGGTGGTGGATCCCGGAGAGGATCACCGCGCATACCGACAGCATGTGGCCGGCACCGAGGTATTCGGGGAACACCGGGGCCAGGGCCTTCCAGACCGTGTCCAGGGCGTAGAGCATACTCTCGAAGTAGCAGGACGTTGGGGCCGGGGCGTCACACTTCAGCACCGAACCATCCTCGGCAATGACCCGCATGGTGCGGAAGACCCCGTCGTTTACGGAAAGGCCCGGGTTTATGATGGACATATAGGCTACCTTGACCCCGGCGCAGAGGGAACTGTAGCCGGTATTGATGGGGCTTGCCACCTGGGGGCTGCTGCCGCTGAAATCGGCGGTGAATCCCGTTTCGTCAATGCTTACCTTCACCTTGATCTTCACCAGGTTGCCGTGGCCGTCATCGTCCATAAACTGTTCCGCCTCGTAAACCCCCCGAGGCATTTCCGCCAAGCGCTGCCGGGCGGCCATTTCCCCCTGATCCATCAGCCGGACCATGGACTTGAGCAGGACCTCCTTGCCGTATTTGTCGCAGAGTTCCACCAGCCGGGCAAACCCGGTGCGGAGGGAGGCTATCTGCCCCCACATATCGCCGTTGGCGGAACGGGGAAACCGCACGTTTACCACGATGATGTCGGTTATGGCGGCGTTGATTTCTCCGGCGTCCACCAGCTTTACCCCGGAAAACCGCAGCCCCTCCTGGAACACCTCGGTGGAATTGGTGGTAAAGGAACCCGCCGCCATGCCGCCCACATCGGACCAGTGGGCCTTGTTCCCCACAAAGGCGATGATCTCACCCTGATAAAACACCGGCATCACCATACCGATATCGGAAAGGTGGGTCCCGCCGCCCATATAGGGATCGTTGATGAGGTAAATATCCCCGCTTTTCATGGAGTCCTTACCGAATTTCCGGATGATTTCACCGATCATCGGGGATATCATGCCGATAAAACCGCAGGCGCCATTACCCTGGGTGAGGAGATATCCCTTTGCATCGGCAATACCGCAGGCGTAATCCAGCGTTTCGTATATGATCGGACTCATTGAGGTCTGGGCAAAAGCGTAAAACACTTCGTCACCGATAGCGATAAGCGAATCCTTTACAATATCGAGGGTTACCGAATCAACCGCAGCCATCTTATACCTCCTCCCGTTCAATAATCAGGTTACCGTATACATCCACCCGAAGCATTTGACCGGCTCCCACCAGGGTGGCGGCGGCTTTCTCCTCGATCAGGGCGGGACCCTCCAGCTTCGCCCCGGCGAAAAGGGCCTCCCGGTCATACACCGGCGTATCCTGCCAGCCGTCCCGGGTAAAATACACCCGCCGCCGCTCTTTGACGGCCTCCGCCGTTGATCCTCCCCGGAACGGCAGTTTGTGGAGTTCCGGCTTATCCATCCGCCCGTGGGCCGCCAGGTGCAAGTTGACGATCTCCACCGGCGTCCCTTCCAGCCGGTAGGTATAATAATGTTCATGGGTTTCGTGAAACCGTTTCACGATTTCCGCCTTTGCCGCTTCTCCCCAGGAAGGGGCGGGGGTTTGAATTTTCACCGTATGCTCCTGCCCGGCGTAACGCATATCGGCGTAATAGTCATAGGCCATGTCCGTCACGCCCTGGGCAGAAAAATCATCCCGGGCGGTGAGCAGCAGGGTCTCCCACAGGCGGTCAAGTTCCTCAGGGGGAACCTCGTCGAGGAGGCTGATCGCGGTGCGGATATAGTCATGGCGCATATCGGTCATCAGCATGCCCCAGGCGGAAAACACCGCGGCAGCCAGAGGGATCACTATTTTGCGGATCCCCAATTCCCCGGCAAGGGCGGCGGCGTGCATGGGCCCGCCCCCGCCAAAGGCGACCAGGGTAAAGTCCCGGGGATCGTAGCCCCGGCGAACGGAAATTAACTTGAGGGCGTTGTACATATTCGATTCCGCCACCCGGATAACGCTGACCGCCGCCGCCTTTGCATCCATTCCCAGGGGTTTGCCCACTCGCTCCATCAAGGCCCCCTCCACGGCGGCCATATCCACGGTCCCTTCGAAATTTGCCGGCGAGAGCCGCCCCGCCACAAGACAGGCATCGGTGGTGGTGGGATCAATGCCCCCCCGACCATAGGCCACCGGACCGGGCAGGGCTCCCGCTGACCGGGGCCCCACCTTGAGGGAACCTGTATCGTCGATCCACGCCACGGAACCGCCGCCGTTTCCTATCTCCACAATATCCACCACGGGGATCATGATGGGGTAGCCGGCATTGCGGTCATTCCGCTCAATACGGTAACTGGTGGTGATCTTTACCTCCCCCCGGTCAATAAGGGAACATTTGGCGGTGGTACCCCCCACATCAAAGGAGATGAGCTGACCCTCCTCCAAGGCTTTCCCCAGGACGGCGGCGCCGAAGACCCCCGCTACAGGCCCGGATTCCACCATGTTGATGGGGGTGGTTTTAGCGCCCCCAAAGGGGGTAGTCCCGCCGTTGGACTGCATAAAAAATTTACCCCCCCGCAGTCCCGCCTTATCCAGTTCCTGTTCCAGATTGCGGATATACCGGGAGGCCACCGGACCGACATAGGCGTTCAGAGCGACCGTAGAGGTTCGCTCGTACTCCCGCCACTCCCGGGTTATCTGTCTTGAAGGGGTAACAAAAACACCCGGCAGGAGGTCCTTGAGGGCCGCCGCAGCCTCCCGTTCGTGAATGTCGTTGGCGTAGGAGTTGATAAAACAGATTGCCACCGCTTCCACCCCCTCTTTTTTCAGGGCTTCCGCCGCCTTGGCCACATCCTCCCGGTTCAAAGGTACCAGGACCTCTCCCCCCGAAGTTATACGCTCCGCCACCTCAAAGCGGAGGTACCGGGGGATAAAGGGCCGGGGCTTGGCAAACACCAGGTTGAAGAGATCCGGACGGTTACACCGGGCGATTTCCAGCACATCCCGAAAGCCCTTGGTAGTGACAAGCCCGGTCTTGGCCCCCTTCCGTTCCGTTAAGGCGTTGATGATGGTCGTGGTACCGTGGATAAAGGCGTTTATTCCGGCGGGATATATCCCGCTTTTTTCCAGCGCCTGAATAACCCCCCGTTCAAAATCAGGCGGAGTGGTATCCCCCTTGACCGTATACACCTTTCCCTCCTGGTCCAAGGCCACAAGATCCGTAAAAGTTCCGCCAATGTCCGTCGCAATCCGCATAGATCCTCCCTCTCCTCATGGTTTTTGGTCTCTTGCCGTCCTGCTTTTCCGGGAAATCCACCCGTGATATATTAATATCCATCGTAATCCCTCCAATGTCAATAACCACCGTCGTTAAATAAGTGATAAGTTCACCCTAACCGGCACACCGGATTATCCGGCTCAGTATTGAGTTTCTCGTGGCCGCCGGAGGGAAGGACCTTCCGCTGATCAGCGATGCGGCGAAGGGGCTGTTGGTCAAGGCCAGTCCGTCGACCATCGACCGGCTTTTGAGGAAAGAGAAGGAAAAGCAGCGGGTTAAGGGCCTGACCAAGCCGGGGCCGCTGTTGAAACACCAGATACCGGTGAGGGTCTGTTTCAGTTGGGACGAACGCAAGCCGGGCTTCTTTGAGCTTGATACGGTAAGTCATTGCGGGATAAGGAGTTCCGAGGAGTTTTGCGTGACCCTCACCCTGACCGATGGGTATTCGGGATGGACCGAAGTGAGAGCCTTGAGGAACCGCGCCCACCGTTGGGTGAAAGAGCAGATCGCCGCCGTCCGTGGGGGGCTTCCGTTCCCCCTGCTTGCATTGACCGCGACAACGGCGGAGAGTTTATCAACCAGCGGTTGTTCGCCTGGACTCAAGAACAGGGCATCCAGTTCACCCGGGGCCGGCCGTACCGGAAAAACGACAGTTGCTTTGTGGAACAGAAATTGGAAACTGCGTTTCCGCCGGGGATGTGGTGAGAAAGGCGGTAGGGTATTTCCGGTATGACACGGAGGAGGAGCAGGGTCTTGTTTTGCTTTAGTCAAAGTAAAAAAAATCACTCGAACAGCGCTTGTATTATTTTTTAATTGTGGTATCTTGATACCAACATACAACGATAAAGGAGTTTTGAGGTATGTATAGCACAGAAAGCAGAATGCCCCTCGCCTTTCCGCCGTTTCAACTCCGCCTTGCATTCGCCGCTTGCCTCAGGCGATTCAAGTAGCCGCTGGTACGGGGTCGCCGGGATTTTTTCATACACCTTCTTGTACCGCCCGTCCGCCTGTTTTACCTTGTCCACCAGCTTGAATGACGGATACCAGTAGTTATACGAAATGCCCCCCTAACGTTTTTTGAAAATATAAAAAATAATGGAATAAAAGTATAGCACGGAATTTTTTTTGAAGTGCGAATTGTATGGCGAAAAAACTTCGTAAGGAGTCAGGTAGCCTAAAACCTTGCGGGGTCTATTGTTGATTTTTGCGACAATTTTGTCAAGTTGTTTTTTGGTAAGGGTATCAAAGGGTACTTTTTTAGGAAGGTACTGTCTGA
>JAIRNP010000088.1 GCA_031258005.1 Treponema sp. | reverse complement strand
AACCACGACAAAACTCCAGGGCTGGGAATTACACGCGGAAGGCGCGTAATGGCCGGCGTCAACGCATTTTACCAGTTTATCGTGTTCTACGGGCTTGTCCGAGAAATTCCGGCAACTCTGGCGGCGCAGGCACAAATCCAAAAAATCTTCATACACGGGCATAGGAGCCTCCTTATAGAGTGTGGATACAGGAACAGCATAGCAAAAAAACCGGATACTGATAAGGGCACCTCTAAAAACCTCAGGGCAACAGCACTTATTTTTTTTCAGCGTCAAAATTCTCTTACAAGCAGTATACTTTGAAGAAAAAATTCACCGCAAAGACGAAATACGGAAGAGAAAAACAAGGCTTTGTACCGAAACTCATTCGACTTTTTTGACTTCGCGGTTAAAAATTCTTCCAAAACCCGGTAGTTTCGCGGTACTTGAAAGTAAGTGCTGTTGCCCTGCGGAGGGGGTCTGTCCCCGGAGAGGGTCAGACCCCCATATGCGTTTACTTAGAAATTTTAACCGTAGCGAACACAGAGGGGAAAAGAGAAAAAAGCTGATTTTCATGGGATAAAGAGGCGAAAATCAGCGTTAATCTGTGAAATCTGTGGATATTTCTTTGTTAAGTATACGTACATGGGACAGCCCCCAGGGCGCAGGCTCTGGGTTAATGCTTCGTCTTAATGGCGTTATGTTTCCACCTGCCGGAAAGCAGGAAGCCGATGGTCAAAAGGGATGCGCCCCCCACTGCGGCGGGGTAGCCCAAGCCCACCCCGAAAATACCCCGGCCCAGGACCACCCCGAAGATATAACAGACCGGAACCCGCAGGACCACCGAGGAGACGATGCTGGTTATCAGGGTGAACAGGGTGTGTCCCCCGCCGATTAAAAAGCCGTTGATGCAGAAGAAAAAGGGAATGATCAGGAACTCGACGCTAAAGGCCCGGAGGAAGCTCACCCCCATCTGGATCATCTCCGGGTCGTCACCGAAGATCATCATGATCTGAGCGGGGAAGATCCGGACCAGGGCGAAGATGATCACCGTGACGCCTGCGGAAACGGCGATGCCGATCCGGCAGGCCTCTATCGCCCGGTCCATCCGGTTGGCTCCGATATTCTGGGCGCTCATGGTAGAGATAGAGGCGCTCATGGCCTGGGTGGGCATGATGCCGAAGCTGTTGAACTTGGACACCGCCCCCACCGCGGCGGAGGCGCTTACCCCCCCGACTATGTTGACGATACCGGTGATAAATAGGAAGGAAATGCTGGTTACCCCGTTCTGAATGCAGGTGGGCAGCCCGATTTTGAAGATCCGGAGGAGCTGGTCCTTATCAATCTTGAAGGAAGCACGCTTAAAATCGAATTGAAAGTCGTTCCGCAGCATATAGCCGATACAGAGGAACATACTCAGGGCCTGGGAAATGACCGTGGCCAGGGCCGCGCCGAAAGCGCTCCATTGAAAAACCGCCACAAAGAGCAGGTCCAGGATCACGTTGGTGATACAGGCGATAAGCACAAAGTAGAAGGGATGCTTGGAATCCCCCATCCCCCGGAGAATCGCGCTGAAGGCGTTATAGCCGAAGATAAAGACCAGCCCCGACACCGTGATGGTGAGGTAGCGGTCGGATTCCCCATAGGATTCTGCGGGGGTTTTGATGAGGCGCAGGATCGGCCCCTTGAGGATCAGCATCAAAAGGGTCAGCCCCAGGGCCATGAGGAGCAGGAGGGTGATAAGGGTCGCCGTCACCTTTTGCAGCCCCTCCCGGTTACCGGCCCCCACATACTGGCCGATGAGCACCGTGGCCCCCATGGCGAGGCCGATGACCAAAAAGGTAAGGATCATCGTTACCTGCCCCCCGATATTGACCCCGGACATCCCGAAGGTCCCGCTGAAATTCCCCACAATAAGCATGTCCGCTACATTGTAAAAGGACTGTACCAGGTTGGTCGCCAGAAAAGGCAGGGCAAAGCGGATCAGTTTCGTCAACACCCTCCCTTCGGAAAGATTGTTTCCAATAGTAGCCATTATCGTCACCTCTCTTTATTAGTATCTTCCTTCAGACAGCATTGGGGCGCATGTACGAGGATCGGCTATTATGGTAACCGGCCAAGCAATGGTATGCCTCTTCTGAATTGACGTGCATCCGGCTTATATCCTTCCGGGAGGCCCTCTCCTTGAAGATCCTATTCTCCTGGACTTGATAGGCCCGGTCTAAACTTCCTTGCCTCCCTTCCCCCTGTACCATACCCATTAAAACGTTTTCCGGGAATCCAGCAAGAGGGTAACCGGACCATCATTGGTAGCCCGGACCTCCATGTGGGCCTGGAAGACACCGCTTTCACAAGAAAGCCCCTGTTCCCGGATCCGCTCCATGAAGTATTCGTACAAAGCCTTGGCAACCCTGCTTTCGGCGGCATCCGAATAGGAAGGCCGTCTGCCCTTTCGGGCATCCCCCAAGAGGGTGAACTGGGACACCACGAGGAGGCTTCCCCCTGAATCCTGCACCGAACGATTCATCTTTCCCTGGGAATCTTCAAAAATTCTCAAGCCGAGGATCTTCTCCGCCAGGTAGCGGGCATCTGCCTCGGTATCCCCCTGGGCAACCCCTAAGTATACCAAAAGCCCTGCGGCGATGTTCCCCTGAAGGGTTCCTTCCACAGAAACCGACGCATCCCGGACCCGCTGTACTACAGCCCTCATGTATCTCCCCTTAAAAGAAGCCCTGCCTGATGAAGGGCCACCCCTTCCAGCAGGATATCCTGCCCTTTTTCGGTGGATACCGGGACGATCCTCCCCAAAACTTCCAAGGGCCGTTCAGGATTTATGGAAACGGCAAAATTAAACCTCACCGGTACGATACCTTCCAACGTACTCCGGGTGTCGTATCCTACCAAAAGATTAAAGGAAGTGGCGTTTTGCAGGACCTCAAGATTGGTAGCCATGCCCCGCCATATCACATGACAATCCCGGTACAGCACCGGTTCCTGGTATACCGCCTCATAGGTAAACCGGTCTTTCAGGGTATCAAAGCCGGGAACTTCCATGTATGACATGAGGAGCCGAGACTTGTTTTTAATGGTATCCGACGCATTAGATTCGAGAATGCGGTTCAAGGCAACTCTTGCCGCCTCATCCCGGTATGTAGTGAAAAGTTTCCGGGCCTTCTCGTAGGTATCAAAGACCTGGTTTCTCGTTAAGATGTACCGATAACTGCCTCCTACCTGCACCGGTTCCTCCCGTTCTGCAGGATCCAAGGCGCTGGGGATAAGCCCTTCCCGTTCATTTTTGGGGAAAAACGTGTGAACCGGCAGCCTAATCTCTGTAACCTGGATGAGGACACCTCCGGCTATCACCAGTCCTATGAGGAGTCCCATCACGAGTATCAGGATACCTGCCTTGCTTGGAGGGACCGGAGGCAGAGGCGGGAAGAGTTTAGCCAATCCCCCAGATGCAATCCACGCGGAAAGGTCTTCGGTTCCTGAGTATTTGCGGATTACCTTGAGGGCCTTGTTCGCGATTTTATTCTGCTCATCTTGATCCTGGACTTCAAGGTAGAAATCCACTGCCCGGTCAGTTTCTCCCCTGCGGAGGTAGAGAACCGCTAAACCGAGTAAGACCGAGGGGTCCCGCATTTTTATATCCCGGGCGAGTTTAAAATAGGTAAAGGCCAGGTTAAATACCCCGGTATGCAGATACGAAACTGCCAAAACATAGTAATAGGTGAAAATACCCCGGTACCGGTTTACCTCAGGTTCGAGGACTTTGATGGCTCTATCATAATTTCTCCGCCTTACCAAACGGACTGCCTTTGTTAGGATAGGATCCAGCTTCATTGATTACAGTATATCCGCATTATACGTTAGTTGTGTTCAGCTTCCGGCGCTAAAATCTTGCCATCGTCCCCGAGGAACCGTGCCCTGCAGACCAAGGCCGTCACGTTTCCATGCCTTTTAAGCGCCTCACCAAGGCAGCCTTATCCGGGGCATTAAAAAAAGCGGATCCCGTAACTAAGACATCGGCCCCTGCCTCCCGGACCAGACCGGCAGTGGATTCATGAATCCCTCCATCCACGGAGATTACATACCGATACTTCCGCTGTTCCCGGATCTGCACCAGGGTTTTTATCTTCTCAAGACAAGAGGGAATGAGTTCTTGACCGCCGAATCCCGGATTCACGGTCATGACTAAAACCAGATCCACAAAAGGAAGCAGTTCTGCTATCCCGGAAACCGGCGTGGAAGGGACCAGGCTGATCCCTGCTTTTTTTTCCAATTGACGAATAACCATGAGGAGCCTATGGGAATGAATCATCGCTTCCGCATGAAAGGTAATATAATCAGCCCCTGCATGGGCAAAGGCTACGGCGAGGTTTTCAGGCTCATAGACCATCAGGTGTACATCAAAAACCGCCGCGCTTTGCGGCCGCAGGTCCGCTACCAGTTTTGGGCCGAAGGTAAGATTGGGAACAAATTTACCATCCATCACATCCAAGTGAACCCATTCCGCTCCTGAAGCATCAATATCCGCCACTGCGGCGGCGAAATGGGAAAAATCTGCCGACAGGACCGAAGGGGCAATAAGGGGATGTTTCATAATGGTTTTAATAATACTAACCGAACCGTCCCTTGTAAAGCCGGATGGGATATGAGAGAAAGGCATAAAAAATAACGGGCTCTCTCCTGGGCCGCGTTGAAAAGATATGGGGCTAGGCCCATATACGTGTACTTAACAAAGAAAGGTCCGCAGATTTTACCGATTAACGCTGATTTTGGCCGCTTTAATCGGTGAAAATCAGTCGAACTTTAGTTCGCAATCAGTGGACTTTTTCCACGAAGTAAACGCACCTGGGCAAAGGCCCCGCCAAAAAACCTTACACGCGCTTCCCCCAGCGGGATTACTTCCGAGGTTTCCTGCCCGGTTTCGCGGGTTCTACCAAGACTCTCCCACGCCTTGACGACCGGCTCGTGGTTGATCGGGCAGGCTTATCCGCTACAATAGCCTTAGGCGGCCTGCCCCGGCCCCGTTTCTGGGGGACGGCTTGGTCGGCATTCCTCAAGACCGCTTGAGCTCCTGCAAGCCGGGCAAGGGGCACCCGGTAAGGAGAACAAGACACGTAACTCAAACCCGAACGGTAACAGAAGTCAATGGTTGCCGCATCACCGCCGTGTTCACCGCAGATCCCGATCTTCAGATGCTCCTTGATAGACCGGCCTTTTGCAACCGCTCCGGTAATGAGGATCCCCACCCCTGCTTCATCAATAGATTTGAAGGGATCCTCAGGGAGGATCCCTTTTTCCAGATACGCCGGCAGGAAAGATGCCACATCATCCCGGCTAAAGGCAAAGGTCATTTGGGTGAGATCATTGGTACCAAAGCTGAAGAAGTCCGCATATTCGGCGATCTTATCCGCCCGGAAGGCTGCCCGGGGAACTTCGATCATGGTACCGATTTTTACCGGGAGTTCCACCGCTGCATCGGCAAAGACCGCCCGGATAATTTTTTCTGCCCGGGGACGGATCAAGGCCAGTTCCCGCTCATCACAGACAATGGGGATCATGATCTCCGGGGCGAGGGGAATCCGGGCCTGGATACAATCCACCGCCGCAAGGGCAATGGCCTCAATCTGCATATCGTAGATTTCCGGGTAACTTACCGCCAAACGGCAGCCCCGGTGACCGAGCATGGGATTGGCTTCCTTGAGCCTTTCAATTTTGGGCGCTAAGTTCTGCACCGGTACCCCGAGATACTCCGCCAATTCTTGGATCTCTTCTTGAGTATGGGGAACGAATTCGTGAAGCGGAGGATCCAAGAGCCGGATAGTTACCGGACGGCCTTCCATAGCCTTAAAGATGCCGAAAAAATCCTGCCGCTGGAACGGTAAGATCTGCCTCAGGGCTTCTTGCCGTTCTTCTGGAGTATCCGCCACAATCATAGCACGGAAGTGACTGAGCTTGTCCTTTTCAAAGAACATGTGTTCAGTACGGCACAGCCCAACCCCCTGGGCGCCAAATTCGAAGGCCCGCTGGGCATCTTCAGGCTGATCTGCATTGGTCCTGACCTCAAAGCCCTTGATCTTCCCCCGTACCGAGGCGCAACGAATCTCATCGCACCAGTTCAGAAAGGTCTGCATATCTTCGGTCATTTCCGGCTCCACTAAGGGGAGTTGTCCCTCATACACGTCTCCTGTGGAACCATCAATGGTAATCCAATCCCCTTCGGAGAAACTGATATTCCCGATCACCACCTTTTTACCTTCCACCGAAACCCCCTTGGCCCCTGCTACACAGGGAGTACCCATACCCCGGGCAACCACTGCCGCATGGCTGGTCCTGCCGCCGGTAGAGGTGAGGATCCCTTCGGAAACCACCATGCCGCCAATATCTTCAGGACTGGTATCCTTCCGAACCAGGAGAACCCGTTCTCCCTGGTTATGCCATTCTTCCGCATCTTGGGCGGAAAACACGATCCTCCCGGCGGCTGCGCCGGGAGAGGCGTTAAGCCCCTTGGTGAGGGAAACGGCGCGCTTCAGGGCCTCCCGGTCGATCATGGGGTGGAGGAGCTGATCGAGATGATCTGCACTTACCCGGAAGATGGCGGTCTTTTTATTGATGAGTCTTTCCGCTACCATATCCAGCGCGGCTTTAACCGCGGCCGCCCCGGTCCGTTTAGCATTACGAGTTTGGAGCAAGAATAGCTTCCCCTGCTGGATCGTGAATTCGATATCCTGCATATCCCGGAAATGCTTTTCCAGCCGATTCTTGATCTTCACCAACTGATCGTAGATCGGTTTGTTTTCCTGTTCCAAGGCGGAGAGTTTCTCCGGGGTTCTGATACCGGCCACCACATCTTCTCCCTGAGCGTTCATAAGATACTCGCCATAGAAAATAGGTTCTCCGGTGGAAGGATCCCGGCTGAAACACACCCCGGTCCCCGAATCATTGCCGAAATTACCGAACACCATGGATTGTACATTGACCGCCGTACCTTTGATGTTTTTAATGCCATTGAGCTGGCGGTATTTAATGGCCCGTTCGTTCATCCAGGAATCGAACACCGCATTAATGGCGCCCCAGAGCTGTTTCCGGGGATCCTGGGGAAATTCGGTATTCCTGTGGTTTTTAACAATTTCTTTATAGGTGCTTACCAGTTCTTCCAGATCCCTTTCGTCCAATTCTGTATCCAGCTGCACCTGCCGCGCTTGTTTTATGTCGGCGAGCGCTTTCTCAAAAGCCTCCTTCGGTACCTGCATGACCACATCCCCGTACATCTGAATAAACCGGCGATAGGCATCCCAGGCAAACCGGGGATTACCGGTCTTTTGTGCCAGTCCGTTGACCACCTGATCGTTGATCCCCAAATTGAGAATCGTATCCATCATTCCCGGCATGGATACGGGAGCGCCGGAACGGACCGAAACCAACAGGGGATCTTCGGAATTCCCCAATTGTTTTCCCATCACTTTTTCCAGTTTTTTAAGGTTCTTTAACACATCCGATTCAAGCCCCTCAGGATACCGTTCCTTATTTGTATAATATGCGGCACAGACTTCCGTAGAAATCGTAAACCCCGGGGGTACGGGAATTCCCAGATTGGTCATTTCCGCCAAATTTGCACCTTTGCCGCCCAGAATATCCCGCATCCCCGCGTCCCCTTCAGCTTTTCCTTCACCAAAGAAAAAAACCTGTTTTCGTTTTGCCATTACCCATTGCCTCCGTTACTTACATTGTTTTTATCCTATGGTTTACCGATGAATGCTATCCTATCGATATACTCATACTGCTCTCTCGTTCTATCCCTGGTTGATCCTCCGTCCTCTTCGCCGCATCAAAAACATAATCCTGAGGTGTAAGAAAAGAAGGACCATATATCTCTTGCAGATAAACATGCATATATGTATGCACAAGCATAATCAATACTAGTATAGCTACGTATTTTGTGCAAGCTAGGATATTAAAGGGATTAACGGGTGAATCCGTATGTGCATTGATGGTTGGTACCCATGGATCAAACCCTATTTCTGTAACCGGATCCTCCCTAGAGCCGGTGCGGATCCCCTGCCCGATGAGGCCCCTACGCCTTAGTCCACAAGCAATACTACGACCGTATCCCCCTCCCGGCCCACCGCGGGAGATTTTCTGCTTCTGCGCTATAGGGTAGACCGGATAGGATATACCCTTGGGGAAGAAAACCTAAGGGCCCTGGAAGTTTTCGGCAATCCCCGGGAACCATCAGGCAGTCGGTCTGGCGATTGAGGCGGTAATCCGGGGGTACCCGGATAAAACCTCCATGACCGGGAGCTATTTCCCAGGAATCAGCGGAGGAACGGGAAGCAGCTTCTGGAATTACCCCGGGGCAGACGGTTACGGATAGTGCAGGGCTTTGAGGGAAAGGCAGCCGGGAAAGACCTGAAAAGGATGATCCTGGATTACCGGTACAGGTCAATGGAAAACCCCTCACCCCGGATTCCTGACGGCCTCGTGGAATAAGGAATTAGATACGTCGATAAAAAACAAGCATGGTTTGCTAATTCATTGTATAGTACGGAATTCACAAAGTCTATGGGTTTATCCTGTATGCCCGTTGATCTCTATCCCTTTGCAACGTATAGTCTAGATATGGGAGAAGATAGGACGTTCCATAATCTAGTATCTGAAATGACTCCGGAGGAGCGAAACAACTTGTTAGCAAGCATTTCAGGGAAATATACCTTTTCACAAGAGCCCTTATATGAGGACAGCCCCCAGGATAATCCAAAAGCCGCGCCCGCCGCGATTGAAGACCAATTCACCCGTCTTCCTTGGTATCGGCATATATGGTTTTTTATCCTGAGCCTATTTAAAACTATCACCCCCGTAAAGGCATTTGAAGAAAACCGCATACTGCATTTAGGCAAAGAAATCTCGAGCCGGTTTCCAGACTCTTTTGACTATAAACGGAATTGGCTGCTTCCCCTTTTTCATAAGGCACTGACGGACTTAAAAAATGGAGCCCGTTTTTTTTATACTGCCCTGGATTCCAGCGTACACCGGGATAAAGGGGCTTTTTATGCCTTCCTGGTTTCCCTTGAAATGGAAGATATACATGCCCAGTTGCAAACCCAAACGGTTCCCCAACGTATCAGCGAAGAGTACCCTGATGTCAGCGAAATAGAATGGCAGCAACTGGCCTTTCATGAAATGGAGATAGCCTTGGCTGAAATTACCCCGGAACAGCGGGGGGCTATGTATGCTAATGCCCGTTCGTTATATTGCCTCAAGGAATTGGCGGGTTTTCTGTACGATAGACTCCTCTTGGCCTTTGAATTTGAACCTTCCGTGGACGGCTTAATCTGTTCTATCAATGCGGTACAGGATCAGCTGCTTACCTTACATAATATTCTCTATTCCTTTAAAGCGCCTCCCTCTATGGCACTGATAGAATCCCTATTTGTTTTTATCCTCAGCGAACAGGAATATGATGCGGTGGAACTACAGAACATTCTCGCAAAAGCGGAAGATTCCTTAGCGGCTATCCGGGCCTTTAACCGGCAGATTCCCCTGACCCTCATACTCCGTTGTGCCACCCGGGATGTAACCCTGGAACCCCAGGTCATATCCGGCGGGGAGGACTGGTTTGTGGTATTCCACGACTATTGGAAGACGCATATTGAAGAACAATTTGCGAACTTCCAACAGGATCGCCGCCGGCAGAAGCTCTTTGAATCCTTCACCTACTTTTTGCGGGGTAAAAATTTGCATATCCTCGAATATGCCGAATCTGAATCCAACCCGGATGGTATGCCGATAGAGGGTATTTTTAGCCTTTCTTTTTTATTAACCTTTTATACCGTGGTGTTTATGACTGAAATTAACGGGGTCTTGCGGGATATTCTGTTGAACGGAGATTTTTACAAACGAGAACACCGTACTGCTTTTACAGAACATTATAACACGCTGATTAAATTGGAAGATACTATCAAGCGATTTGATTATAATCTCTCTCCCTCAGGGGCCTATGGCAAGCGGTATGTCCAGGGAAGTACTGAGGTCTCGGTCTCGGTCAAACGACGGAAAATGCAAGTAGCCATAGAAGACGCTTCGAACGAAGCGGTAGAAATTATAACCCGGACGAAATCCTCCATCGAAGGACTCCTTGCTGTTTTAGAAGCGATCGTTTGTAAGGATCCGGATGGAAAATACACCGCCTTGGCAAATATGGCCCGTTTTTTAGAGCGGAGTACCGGAGGTGCTTTAAAAGAGGATCTGCCCAATCAGGTCCTATCGAGACCAAAGGGAGCCACTTTTATTATAAGCATGGTTGAAGTCATACAGAAATTGCATCAGACCCTGCAGATTTTGGCGGATATTGATGTTACCGAACTGGACCATACCACCGCATAATCTGGATGTCCTTGGGGCAGGAGGCGGAGAAGCAGGTACCCATAGGGATGCAGGGGAATGGCATCTGTATCCTTTTCACCTGGTCTTTGAAAGGGAAACCGTGGCCTTCTTCCCCTTTATCATGGATGGAGCGGCCCTTACACTCAAGGGAAGGCCGCTCGCCTGTGCGATTTCTTCCCGGGCCGCGGGTACGATGCGCCTTCAGGCCCCTGAGGGCTCCCTGCATCGGCACCGCTTGTATAGATCCCTCGGCCTGGATCCGATGCAGGTTTTTACCTGTACGCAGGTTCATTCCCAGGAGGTGCTGGTCCTTGAACCGGAAAGTCTCCGTGAAGGGCCTCAGGCAGACGGTATGATAAGCGGGGATCCCCAGGGGTGTCTTGCCATAACCGTAGCGGATTGTCTACCGGTGTATTTATACGATACTGAAAGCGGCGGTTTCGGGCTGGTACATTCCGGGTGGAAGGGAACCGGTATAGCGCTCAAGGCCCTGCAACTCATGGAAGCCCGTTGGCATACCCGGCCTGAAGCAGTGGCTGCGGTGCTGGGTCCCTGTATCGGTGCATGTTGTTACCGGGTTGATG
Source organism: Treponema sp. (assembly GCA_031258005.1). Lineage (GTDB taxonomy): Bacteria > Spirochaetota > Spirochaetia > Treponematales > Breznakiellaceae > JAIRLU01. The sequence continues at coordinate 11,582 of JAIRNP010000088.1, read as the reverse complement.
CAGAACGGGCCCGAGCCTTTGACCACGAGTTCGGCGGTCCTTTGGGGGCCTATCCTTTGGGGCCGGTGGTCAAAGGGGCTGCCCTGGATCTCCAGGCAGCCAATGCTCGGCTGCTGGTTAATGCCGGGGTACGGCATATTGCCTGGTGCAGGGACTGTACCTTCACGGATGAACGGCTGGGCTCCTTCAGGCGGGAAGGCCCTTCCTACACCGCTATGGCGGCCCTGGTAGGGGTCTTTCATCCCCAAGTCTATGGTTAAAGGAACTACTTATGTTTATCTATAAAGAATCCTGGAAAGCCCGGATTGCGGAGGCTTTAAATACCCTCCTGCCCCAATCGGCTCAGGAATGTATCGATCCATCCCAGGTGATCGCGGAAGTTCCCCCTCACCCGGAACTGGGGGACCTGGGTTTTCCCATGTTTCCCTTTGCTAAAATAGTACGGAAAAGCCCGCTCCACATAGCCCAGGCCGTGGTGAGCGCCCTGGATGCTGAGGGAACGGATGCGCCGGGAGACCGCTATGGCGCCGAAGGGCCTTACGTGAATGTGCGCCTTCACCGGGGAAGGCTTGCACAGGACGTAGTGACCCACCTGTTGGATGAGACCCTTCCGTATGGCAGACCCGAAACCCTCAAAGGTTCCCGGATCACGGTGGAATTTTCAAGCCCTAATACCAATAAGCCCCTCCATTTAGGGCATCTCCGTAACGACATACTGGGGGAGAGTATCTCCCGAATCCTCGCTGCCTGCGGCGCCGAGGTGCGGAAGGTCTGTATCATCAACGACCGGGGGATCCATATCTGCAAGTCCATGCTTGCCTATAAAGAAGCGGGGCAGGGTAAAACCCCTGCCTCGGAAGGGATCAAAAGCGATCACTTTGTAGGGAACTGGTATGTGCGATTCCACCAGATGAGCCGGGAGGATCCCCAAGCCGAAGGCCGAGCCCAGGACCTGCTCCGTCAATGGGAGGCGGGCGATCCGGAAACCGTGGACTTGTGGACCGTGATGAACCGGTGGGCCGTGGAAGGCATCAAGGAAACCTACCGGCGTACGGGGATTTCCTTTGACCAGTATTACTTTGAAAGTCAAACCTATCTCAAGGGAAAAGCCCAGGTCCTTACGGGCCTGGAACAAGGGCTTTTCTACCAGGAGGCGGATGGTGCGGTCTGGGTGGATCTAAGCGCAGAACAGCTCGACAAAAAAGTGCTCCTCCGTAAAGACGGAACTTCTCTGTATATCACCCAAGACATCGGTACCGCGATTTCCCGGCATCAGGACTGGCCTTTTGATCGCCTGGTCTATGTGGTAGGTTCTGAACAACAGTACCATTTCAAGGTACTGTTTAGTATCCTGGCAAAATTCGGATTTGAGTGGGCGGATAATCTCTACCATCTTTCTTATGGTATGGTACAGCTCCCCGAGGGTAAGATGAAGAGCCGGGAAGGCACCGTGGTAGATGCCGACGACCTATTAGACCGGCTCAAAGACCTGGCCCTGAAGGAAATTCGGGATAAGGAGCGGGAAGAAGTCTTGGGAGATGCGGCGGCCACCGCAGAAAAGATTGCTTTGGGGGCACTGCACTATTACCTCCTCCAAGTATCTCCGGTGAAGGATATGCTCTTTAAGCCTCAGGAATCCCTGGCTTTTAACGGCAATACCGGCCCCTACTTGCAGTACATGGGAGCCCGGATTTCTTCATTACTGCATAAACAGGCACAACGCACGCAAGAACGGGAAGAAACCGGAACCTTGAGGCCGGAACTGCTCATTGAGGATGCTGAATGGGAACTCCTTAAGACCCTGGCCGGGTATCCCGAAGCAGTGGCCGAAGCTGCGGTACGGATGGACCCTTCCTTGTTGGCCACATACCTCTACGAGCTTTCCAAAGCCTTCAGCCGTTTCTACCATGACTGCCCCATCCTCAGCGCCGCACCTGACCTAGCAGCCACCCGGCTTGGTCTTTCCCAGGGAGTGCTTCGGGTACTTCGGGATGCCTTCTATCTGATCGGCATCCCTTTTTTAGAAATGATGTAAGCCGGCTCTGGTAAGCCTAAAGGGGCTTAGGTCCCTTTAGGCTTATTGCAACCAGGCGGTAGGCAACCACGAGACGGATAGCCTCCCAGGGGGCGGTTACGCGCCAGGAGGGATGGGGCTATGGATAAGCCCTGGGCAAAGTCAAAGGGATTCGTTGTGCATCTCCCGGTTAACCAAAGACTCATAGGCGATTTTGGCGGCTTCCTGCTCCGCACTTTTTTTGTTTCGTCCGGTCCCCGGTCCAAAAACCTGTCCATTGACCGATACTTCCATCCAAAAGAAGCGATCGTGTTCAGGGCCGGAACGTTTTAACAGGCGATAAGCCGGATAGATCTTATATAAACGCTGGGTAAATTCTTGTAAAAGCGATTTATAGTCCTGATAATGGCGGTTATCCAAGACCCGGTTTATCTCAGGAAGGATAAGACGGCTTACAAAGGTATGAACCGCCTTATATCCAGAATCCAAGTACACGGCCCCGATCAGGGCTTCCAAGGCATCCGCTAAGATGGCCTTTTTGGTCCTTCCTCCAGAAAGGTCTTCCCCCCGGCCCAATAAAAGGAGCGTATCGATCTGTAATTCCCGAGCAACTCCGGAAAGGATATCCTCAGAAACCACCACCGACTTGATCTTGGCCAATTCACCTTCGTTTCTATCGGTTAATTTTTCATACAGTAAGGCAGCCGTTACCGCCCCCAGGACGGCGTCGCCGAGAAACTCAAGGCGTTCATTGTTGTATTTATGGCCTGCCTCATTGGAAACCGAACGATGGGTTAAGGCGAGATTCAAAAGGCCCAGACTTTTGAACCTGATCATCAGAACCTTTTGAAATGCCATCAATACTTTCTTTCTTCCTGCATCTACTTCAGGAAATTCTCGTTGAGACGACCCAAAAAATTGTAGTAATGGTTCACCATAAAACTGGCTCGCCATACCTATCAGCCTGTTCATCGAGAACCGGTCCATAACAGGGTATTGACCTTGGAAGCAAGGAATGGACCCCTCCAAAGGGTTCCTAAGGACTCGGTGTTTCCCGAGGAGCCTTCATGGATCACCCAGGGCTACTGCTTATGAAGGCAACTGAGATTTAATATAATCATAGGCATCCCGAACCGTTTCAAATTCATTGGCCTTTTCATCGGGAATCTGAATGCCTATGAGTTCTTCAATGGCATAGACGAGCTCATACGTATCGAGACTGTCTGCCCCTAGATCCTGACGGAAGGAGGCGTCCATGGTGATCTTCTCCCCGTCAATCTCCAATTTTTCCGCAATCAGCGCTTTTATCTTATCAAACAATGGATCCATCTGCACTATTCCTCTTCTTCTAAATAAAAATAGAAAATAATCCTTTCTCAAAATTTGACCTGTTGAAAAAGTCTTTCCTTACTGGTAAAAACCCTTACCGATTACCTGTTTGAACGGTTTTGAATAGATTTTGGTTTAAGGAACCTCTGGTAAACCTCTCAAATCGTACCAGAACCACCCCTCTTATGCTTTCGATTCTGGAAGAATCACCTGTTTACCCCGATAAAAACCACATTTTGGGCATACCCGGTGCAGTAAGACCATGTTTCCACAGGTACTACATTCAACCAAGGTGGGGGCGGTAAGCTTCATATTAATCGACTGCCGACGGCGGGTCCTCGCCTTCGACGTTTTAAATCTCGGTACAGCCATTGAAAATGCTCCTCAATTACCTGTCTTTGAGCCCCTTTCAATCGCTTTTTTGAAAGACGGCTTCAGGTACTTACGAAATAGCCTTTTCAAAATCGCCTGTTTGAAAAGACCCTGTTTATGTAGTTTACCCAAAACTACGTTTTGTGTCAATATCCCCCGTGCCCCATCCTGTTTCTCATTCCAAAAGGAGATGTCCCAAAATAAAAATCCGCATCCTCCTTATCTAAAGGAGGATGCGGATAAGCACCATGAGCTTACCCATAATAGGGGCTCCTTCCCTGAAAAAAATGTTTTTCAGGGAAGGAACCGGATTTTTTGCAAATTGGTACTCAAGATTACGAGAGAAACCTATCGGGGCAAGAACCTCCCTGAAGGACTGAACCCTACCCCGCCGTATTCTTGCTTAGAGCTTAAACAGGAGTTCTTCGTAACCCGGGAAGGGCCAGGCATTCTTGGCGACTAGTTTCTCAAGCCCGTCCCCCCGAGTCCGGACCGCATCCATAGCAGGCCGTACTTTCTCAAAATACGCCTTAGCCTTGGTAAAGGGATCTTCCACTTCCTGAGCCTCTGTCAAAACCGTTTCCAGCTTGGCGGTTTCATCATAGAGTTCTGCCGCAAGCTCAGCAATGCGTTTGACCCGTTTCGCCTGGGGTATATTGGTCGCTCCCACAGCGGCCAAGGCAGCCGCGTCTTGGGCGAGCGTACCTGCATAGGTGGTGGCTGCTGGGAATATGTAACGTCGAGCCATATCGATGGTAACCCCGGCTTCGATATTTATCTGTTTGGCATATTTTTCCAGATAAATATGATACCGGCTCTCCATTTCATCTTTGGAAAACACCTGGTGAGCTTCAAAGAGCGCTATGGTTTCGCTTCGGGTAAGTACAGAAAGGGCATCTACGGCGTTCCGCACATTGGGGAGCCCCCGCCGCTCCGCTTCCCGGACCCATTCCTCCGCATAGCCGTTACCATTGAATACCACCCGCCGGTGTTTAGCGTAGGATTCTTTGATGATACTCTGAATCGTCTCGTTTTTATGAGCCCCTTTCTCAAGCTTATCGGCAAATTCAGACAGTACCTGGGCCACTGCCACATTAAGATAGGTATTGGGAGTGGCGATGGACTGGGAAGATCCCACCATGCGGAACTCAAACTTGTTCCCGGTAAAAGCAAAAGGACTGGTCCGGTTCCGGTCAGATACGTCTTTCGGCAAGTTTGGCAGGCTCGTAACTCCGAGCTTTATTACCGCTCCCTCTTCGGTTTTAACGCTGCTTTTTCCTTCCGCAATGTTGTCCAGGATTTCCGTTAAAGGTCCGCCAAAGAAAATGGAGACCACCGCTGGCGGCGCTTCATTGGCCCCCAGCCGGTGATCATTGGCGGAAGTAGCCGCGGAAGCCCGGATTAAGAGGGCATAACGGTCCACTGCTTCCACTACGGCCGCGGCAAAAAGGAGAAACCGGGCATTAGACTCAGGGTTCGCGCCGGGATCAAAGAGGTTAATCCCGTCATCAGTAGCTATAGACCAGTTGTTATGCTTCCCAGAGCCGTTTATCCCCGCAAAAGGCTTCTCGTGGAGCAAGCCTTCCATGCCGTGCCTACGGGCCACATTTTTGATGGTTTCCATAACCAATTGGTTCGCATCCACTGCTACGGTGGTATTGGTAAATACTGGGGCAATCTCAAACTGATTGGGGGCAACCTCGTTGTGCTGGGTCTTGGCTGCGATTCCCACTTTCCATAGCTCGGTGTTGAGTTCCCGCATGAATCCTGCGACCCGTTCCTTGATGGCCCCGAAATAATGATCCTCCATTTCCTGACCCTTAGCAGGCATAGAACCAAACACGGTCCTGCCGGTGAGGATGAGATCCGGCCGCTGGTCATAGAGGGCTTTATCCACCAGGAAGTATTCCTGTTCCGGTCCCACCGTGGTGTACACCCGTTTAGAGGTATCATTCCCCAAGGCCCGCAGCACCCGAATCGCCTGCTTGCTCAATGCATCGATGGACTTGAGCAAGGGCACCTTCTTATCCAAAGCCTGGCCGTAGTAACTGATAAAAGCAGTGGGTATGCACAGGGTCGTACCGGTCTGATCCTGCTTGAGAAAGGCAGGACTGGTAACATCCCAGGCAGTATATCCCCGGGCCTCAAAGGTGGCCCGTAGCCCTCCGGAAGGGAAACTGGATGCATCCGGCTCACCCTTGATAAGTTCTTTCCCGGAAAACTCCATGAGAACCCGGCCGTCCATAGTAGGGGCAATGAAGGAATCGTGCTTCTCCGCGGTAAGCCCGGTAAGGGGGTGGAACCAGTGGGTATAATGACTTGCGCCCTTGGCCAAGGCCCAATCCCGCATGGCCGCTGCCACCACTTCCGCCACTTCCAGGGTTAATTCCTTTTCCCCTCCCTGAACCGCCAGCATTTCCTGGTACATATTCTTAGGGAGCCGTTCCCGCATAACTGCATTAGAAAAACAGTTAGAACCATACAAAGCGGTTACCGGCGTCTTGGTAAAATCAACAATACTCATTCATCCTCCCGAAATAAAATAAGAAAATAATCCATGGTAATAATAAGCAAAAAATGTGCCAAATACATAAAAGAACCACCCGGGGCCTCTCTTGCTCCAGCATAGATATCCACTATAAAATACTATACCCCCCTTGTCGAGGGCCTTTCCTGTCTAAAGAAGTATCCAACAACCAACCCCATTATGTATCATATTACTACAATTAAGTAGGAAGATATCGGGAGGGCATAGAACCGATACCCTCCCAAGGGATTAGCCGATGGCTCCGGCTCCGGTCTCCCCGGTCCGTATCCGGACACATTCCTCAATAGGAAGCACAAAAATCTTTCCATCTCCAATCTCACCGCTCCGGGCGCCTTGGATGATGGCATCCACCGTGGGTTTTACGAAGGTATCATTCACCGCAATTTCAATACGGACCTTTTTCAAAAGGTTGACTTCTATTTCAACCCCCCGGTACTGCTCGGTATACCCCTTCTGCTGACCGCAGCCCATGGCATTGGTAATTGATATCTTGTAGATCTCAGCTTTGTACAGTTCCTGCTTAACCTCATTCAACGCATGAGGCTGTATATAGGCAATTATCAATTTCATGTTTCCGCCCTCCTTACATATTGCTGAAAATCTGGAAGCCCGAATACGCTTCGGCCTTGTGTTCGGAAAGATCGAGCCCTATGGCCTCCTCCCTGGGACTTACCCGCAGGCCCGTTATTGCCTTGATGACAATGAAAAGGACCAGACTTGTGAGAGTAGCCCATGCCCCTACCGAAAGGATACCTATCAGCTGTATCCCCACCTGACGGAGGCCGCCTCCATGAAGAAGGCCGACTGCAACGCCTTCTGCGTTACCCCAGATACCAACCGCCAAAGTCCCCCATATCCCGCAGGTCAGATGCACCGACGAGGCCCCTACCGGATCATCAACTTTGAGGGTTTTATCAATAAATTCAACCGAAAGGACCACCAGGACTCCGCCGATAAGGCCGATAATGATGGACGCCCCGGGGGAAACCACCGCGCAGGGAGCGGTAATAGAAACAAGTCCTGCAAGAAGTCCATTCAGGGTCATGGAAGCATCAGGCTTCTTGAACCAAAACCACGAGAAGATTAAGGCACTGACCGCGCCGGCGGCGGCAGCCAACGTAGTGGTTACACAAACCCGGGCAATATTAAGGCCGCTCCAAATACCGCCTTCCCCAACCGTGGCAACGCCGGTGGAAGCGCCGTTAAATCCGAACCACCCGAAAAAAAGCAACAAAACACCCAAGGCCGCGTAGGGAATATTGTGGCCCGGGAAAGCCTTCACCGATATTTTACCGTCGGGGCCTTTCACGTATTTCCCGATACGAGGGCCAAGAACGATGGCGCCCATAAGGGCAGCCCAGCCTCCCACGGAGTGAACCACCGTGGAACCGGCAAAATCATGGAATCCAAGACTCGCAAGCCAGCCGTCCCCATTCCATACCCAGTGGCCTGAAATGGGATAGATGAAGGCCGAAATAAAGCAGGTATAGATCAGGTAGGATTTAAACTGGGTCCGTTCCGCCATAGCCCCCGACACAATAGTTGCCGCAGTGGCGGCGAAAACCACCTGAAAAAACCAGCTCTTGTAGAAGTTCCCGCTCTCAAAATCCAGCGTCATGGGTCCGAAAAAGAACTGATCGGTTCCGATGAGGCCGCCCAAAGCGTCTTTCCCATACATGAATCCCCACCCCAGGGCCCAATACACAATGGCCCCAAAACAGAAATCCATCACGTTTTTCATGGTGATGTTGGTGGCGTTTTTTGCCCGGGTTAAGCCGGTCTCAACTAATGCAAAACCCGCCTGCATGATAAAGACCAGGATAGCCCCGATAAAAAGCCAGACCACATCAAGCGAAAATCCCAGAGATTCAATGCCTTCCTGGGCAAAGACAGAAGCGCCTATAAGTACCAGTAGTACCGCCAGACAGAATATTTTTTTTCGCACCTTTCATTCCTCCTAAATAATATTATGGAATATTTAAGCAGAAACCGTGCCAATCCTATCAAAAGATCGATTTTTCTCTTGGGTTAAGGTGAAATTATCCCAATGTATATCCCCGTCGATCCCTTGTACAGAGAGAAATCGGCCTTTCCGGGCGAGGTCAACCCTTCTCGATCCGGGGGTATCGTGCATTTTCATACATATATGTACGAAAAAAACAATTGTCATACATTTTTGTAGGATCCATACCGCAGCATGGTTGTCCTCTCATAAATGAGGCTGTTCCAAAACCTCAAGTTTTGGAACAGCAACCTCTAAAAAACGCAGTTTTGCAAGGCTTTAGGGATACAGAAACTGTTCTATATGCCGGAGTATGGTTTTAAAGTCCTTAAAACTGGTTCTGGTTTTAGGGAGGGAACGAAGGAAGTAGGGGCCGTACCGTTTCCAAAGGACCCGCCCGTCTAGGACCACCACCACGCCACGATCACTGGAACGGCGCATGAGCCTGCCGAAACCTTGCTTGAACTTCATTACCGACTCAGGGAGGGATAGTTCCATGAAGGGATTAGCCCCCTGTTTTTGTAGGGCTTCACAACGGGCTTCGAATACCGGTTCATGGGGGGACCTGAAAGGCAGGCGGCAGAGGATCACCAGGCGCAGGGTATCGCCGGGGGCATCCACCCCTTCCCAGAAAGAATCCGTGGCAAAGAGAACGCTCTGGGTATCCTCAAGGAAGGTCTTCAAAAGCCGGTTCCGGTCATCATCTCCCTGTTTAAGACAACGGATTCCCTGCTCCTCAAGGATAGGGACTGCGGCAGTATAGGCGCTCCTGAGCGCCTCATAGGATGTGAAGAGCAAGAGGGTAGACCCCCCTGCACATTGGACCAGGGCCAGTGAAGCCTGATCCACAAAGGCTTGGTAAGGGTCTTGGTCAGGCAAAGGCGCGTCTTTGGGTATGGCCAAAAGCACCGAGGAGGCATAGGGGAAGGGAGATGGAAACTGCCCGGTAAGCACCGGCCGTTCGCGGACCAGACTCAGCCCGCAGCGTGCATGCCAATAGGCAAAGGAATCGGCCACCGTCAAGGTAGCGGATAGGCAGATCACCGTCTTATGAGGCTCAAAGAGGGCGTCCTTCAGGGAGGGCGCCACAGCAATGGGGCTTACGGTAAATACCGCCCAGGGCCCTTTGGAGGGGCTCGTACTGCTGCTGAAATGCCGTTCTATCCACAGGACCTCTGCGGTACGCGCTTGGAATTCGATAAAAGCCGTACAAATCGTCCCGATGGTATCAAGCCGCCGGAGGATGGCTTTGACTTCCCAGGCCACGGCAGTATCTTCATCCTGAGAATCTAACTGCTCCAGCATTTCTCGGATACGGCCGGTAAAGGTAGTGAGGTGACCGCGGAGCGCGGTAAACTGAGGAACCAGAACCGCCTGGATACTTCTTTCCCGGGAGGGAGTCAAACGGAAAACCCCTTCGCTATGGCAGAGTTCCAGCGCCGAACGATCCAGCGTATCTGCCGTATCCCGGATGAGCCCTATGGCAGCTTCAAGCGCTTCAAGACGCGGTTCAGCAGACACCAGGGTTGCCAAGGTACGTAAAAAGCCCACGGGGGTTCCTCCACGGGTATGGCGATACAGCCGTCCCAAGTGGCGATGGATCCCAAGACGGCTAAAGTCCTGGGAAAAAAATGCCGTAGCCGCTCCTTCCAGGGTATGGGCCTCGTCGATGATGATCCGGCTGTAAGGGGGAAGCACCACCGTATGGTTGTACCCTGCCCCTTCATGCCGAGCAGCGAGGTCTGCAAAGAGCAGGTGATGGTTTACCACCAGAATCCGGGCATCTGCGGATGCCTTGCGCAGGGCAAGGACGAAACAGGCTTCCCGTTCAGGGCAGCGCATGCCCATACAGCAATCCGCTTCAGCGCAGATTCGGGACCACAGCCCTTCTTTGGGCATGAAGGAAAGGTCTGAACGGCTTCCGGTCTTGGTGGTCTCTGTCCAGGCACGGATGGCTTGGAGATCTTCGTACTCCCCATCAAGCAAGAGGCCCTGTTCATGGAGGGCTTCCTCAAGCCGGCGACGGCACAGGTAATGCCCTCGTCCTTTAATAAGAACAACCTTGAGCTTCTTACCCTTTTTTTCTAGGTTCTCTATGGCTGAAGCCACCAGGGGTATGTCTTTTTCATACAGCTGCTGCTGCAAGGTGATGGTAGCCGTGGAAATCACGATTCGTTCATCATTGGTAAGGGCGTACGTCAGGGCGGGGAGGAGGTAGGCGAAGGATTTTCCTACGCCGGTTCCTGCTTCTGCTGCCACCAGGGCATCTTCGTTAAAGCCTTGGATAATGAGCCGCATAAGCTCAAGCTGGGAATGGCGGTGCTCATACGCGGGAAGTTTTTTGGCTATGGCCCCTCCCGCTTCCAGGGCGGCCAGGATGGCCGTGGCATTCAGCTTCGTATGGATCCGTTTCTTAATGGGTTCCGTTACTACATAGACCTGCTCCACCTGGTTATCCACGATGAAGCATCCCACCCCTGTCTGGGCAGCCTGGGCTGCGATGGCCAGATCCGCATCGCTGGGGGTAAGCAGGCCTGACGGGTGGTTGTGGATGAAGACATCCGCGGTTTCGAGTCTTGTATCCACGGCGAGGACCTTATCTTCCCTGCCCCTGGCGCTCACCTCAATGGTAGTAACCAGGCCCTTCTTGTCCAGGAAGCCCAGGGCAAAGACCTCATTCCCCCGGGCATCCTGGATTTCCGCTTGTAGTTGGGCGATACATGATTCTGAGAACCGTTTTATAGCCTGCATAGGATTGCTTCCGAACACCCAAGGCGTTTATGAGGCCCGCTGTTTGCATACATACTTGAAGATACTATGAATGAAAAGGCTCTCGCAAGTCTTTTTCCTATAGCTAGGGGCAATTTTGCCTAAAGGGGGATGTATAAACAAGGGACCCCAAAAATCCTTGACAATAATTGAGAGATAGGTCACAATGCAACCAATTTATATGCGGAGAATACAATGAAAACATTTTTTGTCAAGCTATTGCCATTTTTAATTAGAGTTGTTCAAAAACCGAGGTTTTTGAACAACTCTAATTAATGGGGGTTAACTGTTATAATATGTTCTATTCGGTAGGTCTTACATTAGAACAGTATTACACTTTGAAAACAATGACAGATAGAACTAGTATACCCAAAATGGTTATAATCGGCGTTGATGATATTTTGTGCTTTAATAATTCATCTTTACATAGGCCGATTTTTTTTTGAAGTGCGAAAATAGGAAGGTATAGAAACGGCATCGTAAACACGGTAGTATAAAGTTGCAACACCAAACTATCGGAGGTATCGGACCTTCGGTCCGCCGATGCC
>JAIRNP010000149.1 GCA_031258005.1 Treponema sp. | reverse complement strand
CTAGCTCTTTACTAAAACATCCTGCCTTTGCCCTTTACACCACCTTGAAACGGGAAACTTCCATGATAAGCTGCTCCTTTCTGTATAGAATATCACTTTTATACCATACTAATTGACTTCTGTCTAGTACCTTTTCTCCTTTTTCACTCGGATGTTCTAGCTCTTTACTAAAACATCCTGCCTTTGCCCTTTACACCACCTTGAAACGGGAAACTTCCATGATAAGCTGCTCTATCTGCTTCTTGTTCTCAAGGCTTATGCCGTTCACCCGGTGTACCGCCGTATCTATCTGCGCAGCGCCAGATGCCATCTCCTGCATCCCATCTCCTATCTCAGTGCTTATCTGTTCAAGGGTTTTACTTTCCTCTATCACCTCACGACTGCTCCCCAGCATACCTTGCGCACTCCCTTTCACTTCCCCGGTTATATCATTCAGCCTTTCTATTGACTCAAGTATGGCTTTGCTCCCTATACCCTGCTCCTCCATGGCGTTACGAACCGTGGTCTCTTGATCCGTTACCGTCTTCACACCATCGCTTATCGCCTCGAAGTTCCGCAGTACCTCAGCAGTGGACGCGGTGATCTTGTCTATGGAGCCTTTTATCTTCTTCAACACATCGCTTATGGTCTTGGATTGTTCCGAAGAGGACTCCGCCAGTTTGCGTATCTCATCGGCAACAACGGCAAAGCCCTTGCCCGCCTCGCCCGCGTGGGCCGCCTCTATCGCGGCGTTCATGGACAGCAGGTTCGTCTGGCTGGCGATGTTCTCCATCACGGCGTTTATCTCCAGCAAGCCTGCGGATTCCCGCTCTATCTCCTGAATATCGCCGGACACTTCCTGCAAACCGCTCCTTCCCACTTCAGAAGCTTTGGCAAGCTTTGTTACATTGCCTTCATTCTTGATAAGGGTTTGGGTTACGCTGTTGATATTGGCCAGCATCTGTTCCACTGCCGAAGAGGACTGACTGACGCACTCGGACTGTTTCTGTATGCGGCTGTTGAGGGTCTCGATGTTTTCTAGCACCTGTTCCATGATTGTACCGGTTCCTTTGACGCTGGCCTGCTGCCTGCCGGTCTGCGTCTTGATGCTTTGAATGTTTGCGGTGATTTCGTTTATGGAGGCGGCAGTTTCATTCATGTTGGAGGCCAGGTCAGCGCCGGTTTGAGAAAGCTCATCCGCTTCTTTTCTGATGGAGAGGACTAGGCCCTTGATCTTGTCCACGGTGAAGTTTAAGTAACGGGCAAGGTCGCCCAGTTCATCGCGGGAATGGACATTAATTTCTTTAGTGAGGTCTCCTTCCGCGATGCCTTTAAGAACGGTCATGGTGTAGGCGATGGGGCGGCTGATGGAACGGGCCATGAAAATCACCCCTGCGGACATGAGGACAATGGTAAGGAGGCCGATAACAAGGCATATCGTGAGCATCCGGTAAACCGGCGCCATAATGGTGTCCCGGGAGACTCCGATTACCAGCGTCCATGGCCGAGGAACATGCCCAATAGTAAAGGGAACGGAATAATACTGAATGGTTGTATTCGATTGCGGACTCTGGTATGAGAAGGAGGCGGATTTTCCTTTCGTAACCGCATCAACCATGGTATCTAAGAAGGGGCCGAAGGTATCCTTTTCGGTTTCTCTCATGTCCTTTCCCATCCGCTCCATGTCGCTGTGCGCGGCGACAATGCCGCCGGAGCTGAACAGCATCGCACGGCCGTCGCCGAAGGGTTTTATCTTTTCCACTATAGTTTGTATGGTGGACAATTCAATAGCAATTCCCATCGCCCCTATAAAAGCGCCGGTCTCCTTGTCCCACACCGGATTGCCCATGTCGGCGTATAAAACATTTTTCTCAGGGACTGGAAACACCGCAATATCGAGTATATACTCCTCTCTCATTTGAGGCGTTTGCAGAAGCGTCTCCCAGCTAAAGCCTACTATAGGAATTACCCGCGTTTCACCGGTAAGATTGTCCCATCCAGGTATAAAACGCCCGGTCTCATCATGTCCTGTGGTATTCGCATACTCCGCGTCCATGCCGTCCAGGGCGTTTGGCGCCCAGTTGGTATATACAGCCAGCGCTTCGGGGTTTGCGGCGAGTACCTGCCGCAGCATCATATTGAAATAATCCCGCCGTTGCGTAACCGGTATATCTTTATAGCCCTCCATGACCTTGGCCAGCGTTCTTGTCGCGCTTATATGGCCTTCAAACCATTTGCTTATCTTTTCACCACTTTGCGTTGCCAGATCAACCGCGTGTTCATCGGCCATACGGCTGATCTCCCGCTGGGATTGGATGAGGGTAACACCGGCTAACAAGCCGATACCAATTAGGTTAACCACGCTGATGACCGCCACCAGTTTAATGCCGATTTTCATAACATGCTCCTTGTAAGTTCATGATAAACACAGCTTTCCCCGGCGCAAGAACATACTATAGCGCATTTTCCGCGTACAACTAGCGATAGTTGTACTACTTTAGGGGGGGGGGGGGGGGGGGGCATATAGCAATTTTAGCACGAACAGTAAAACATTTCTTCATCTATTGCTCCTTTCTGTATAGAATATCACTTTTATACCATACTAATTGACTTCTGTCTAGTACCTTTTCTCCTTTTTCGCTCGGATGTTCTCGCTCTTGCTAAAACATCCTGCCTTTACCTTTCACGCAACCTTGAAGCGGGACACTTCATTCATAAGCTGCTCTATCTGCTTCTTGTTCTCAACGCTTATGTCGTTCACCCGGTTTACTGCCGTGTCTATCTGCTCCGCGCCGCTCGCCATCTCCTGGATGCCGTTCCCTATCTCCGCTGTCATCCGTTCCAGAGCCTTACTCTCCTGTATCACTTCACGGCTGTCCCCTAGCATACCCGTAGCGCTCCCTTTCACCTCACTGGTGAGCTCGTTCAGACTCCCTATCGAGTCCAGTATGGTTTTGCTCCCGGTTTCCTGCTCCTCCATGGCGCTGCGTACATTCGCCTCCTGATCCGTTACGGTCTTTACTTCCTGACTTATCGCCTCGAAGTTCCGTAACACCTCAGATGTAGACTTAGTGATCTTGTCTATAGAGCTTTTTATCTTCTTTAACACGTCGCTTATGGTCTTGGATTGCTTCCCGGACGACTCGGCCAGTTTGCGAATCTCGTCCGCCACCACCGCAAAGCCTTTCCCCGACTCTCCCGCGTGCGCCGCCTCTATAGCCGCGTTCATCGACAGCAGGTTCGTCTGGCTGGCGATGTTCTGCATCACCGCGTTTATCTCCAACAGCCCCGCGGATTCTTTCTCTATCTCCTGTATGTCGGACGCCACTCCCTGCAAGCCGTTCCTTCCCACTTCCGCGGTGCGTGCCAGCTTGGTAACGTTGGCTTCGTTCTTGACGAGGGTTTGCGTTACGCTGTTGATATTGGCCAGCATCTGCTCTACCGCCGCAGAGGACTGGCTGACGCACTCGGACTGTTTCTGTATGCGGCTGTTGAGGGTCTGGATGTTTGCCACCACCTGTTCCATGACAGCATTCGTACCTTTGACGCTTATCGTCTGCCGGTTGGTCTGATCCTTGATGCTTTGGATGTTTGCGGTAATTTCGTTGATGGAAGCCGCGGTTTCGGTCATGTTGGAGGCAAGGTCGGAGCCGATTTGAGAGAGGGAGTGCGCTTCTTTTTTGATGGAGAGGACCAGGTTTTTGATTTTGTCTATGGTGAGGTTGAAGTAGTGAGCAAGGTCTCCTATCTCGTCATGCGCGGTAATGCTGATGGTTTTGGTGAGGTCTCCTTCCCCTTCGGCAATATCCTTGAGCATGAGGGCAAGGCGCTTAATGGGGCGGCTTATGGAACGTGCCATTAAAAGAACGCCTATAGACATAACGCTGATACTCAACAGACCGATGATGAGGCATATCGTAAGCATCCGGTAAACCGGAGCCATGATGGTGTTGCGGGAGACGGCGACTACGAGTGTCCAGGGCTTTGGAACCTGCCCGATGCTAAACGGCACAGCATAATATTGAATGACGGTTGATGATTCTGGGGGCTGGTAGGAAAAGGAGACAGCGTTTCCTGATGAGACGGCCTCGACCATAGTGTCAAGGAAGGGACCGAAGGTATCGGCTTCCGACTCCTGCATCTTTTTTCCCAGCCGCTCCGGGTCTCTATGGGCCGCGACAAGACCGCCAGAGCTAAACAACATCGCATAGCCATCACCGAAAGGTTTGATTTGCTCTACCATAGTTTGTATGGTTGATAATACAATACTAGCGCCCGACAGCCCTACCAAAGCGCCGGTCTCCTTATCCCTTACCGGATGTCCCATATTGGCAATTAAGAATGACCCGGTTAGTCCGGTATACACCGAGGGATCAAGTATATACTCCGTATTGAAGAGGGGTATTTGCATAACCTGTTCCCAGTCAAAATTGACTATATGGGTTAAGCGCGCTTCGCCGCCACTCGAAGTCCATATCGGTATAAAGCGACCGGTTGCATCGTTTCCGGGGGTATTCGCATACTCCGCATCAAGGCCATCAAGGGCTTCCGGCATCCAGTTCGCATAGATACCCTGTAGTTCAGGATTCGCAACCACGACCTGTCTCATCATCATATTAAAATAGTCCCGGCGTTCTGTAACCGGTATGTCTTTATAACCCTCAATGACCTGAGCCAGGGTTCTTGTCTTACCTATGTAGTTCTCAAACCATTTGCTTATTCTTTCACCGTTCTCTCGGGCAATGCTTGCCGCCTCTTCGTCTGCCAGCCGGCTGATTTCCCGTTGAGATTGGATGAGGGTAACACCGGCTAACAAGCCGATACCGATAAGGTTGACCATGCTGATGACCGCCACCAGTTTAACACCTATTTTCATAAACCGCTCCTTGTAAAAGCAGGATGAACAGAGCCTTTTTCGATACGAGAACATACTTTATGCCATTCCCCGCTCAAAATTAGCGTATAGTTGTACCATGTTACGGGTGGGGGGGGGGGGGGGGGGTCTATAGCAATTTTGGTACGAACATTCAAAGACTTATTCACCTGTTTCTCCTTACTTGCATTAAGATATAACCCTTATACCATAATCAGTGACTTCTGTCTACTACCTTTTTTCCTTTTTTGCCCGGATGTTCTAGCGCTTTGCTAAAACATCCTGCCCTTACTCACGCAACCTTGAAGCGGGACACTTCATTCATGAGCTGCTCTATCTGCTTCTTGTTCTCAGCGCTTATGTCGTTCACCCGGTGTACCGCCGTGTCTATCTGTTCCGCGCCAGAGGCCATCTCAGCCATACCGTTCCCTATCTCCACCGCGAGTCGCTCCAGGGTCCGGCTCTCCTGTATCACCTCCCGGCTGCCTCCCAACATACCCGTAGCGCTCCCTTTCACCTCTCCGGTGATCTCCTTCAGATGCTCTATGGATTCAAGTATGGCCTTGCTCCCTATGCCCTGCTTCTCCATGGCCTTGCGAACCGTGGTCTCTTGATCCGTTACGGTCTTCACCCCCTCGCTTATTGCCTCAAAGTTCCGCAGGACCTCGGCGGTGGACGCGGTGATCTTGTCTATGGAGCCTTTTATCTTCTTCAACACATCGCTTATGGTCTTGGATTGTTCACTGGAGGACTCCGCCAGCTTGCGGATCTCATCGGCCACCACCGCAAAGCCCTTGCCCGCTTCCCCCGCATGGGCCGCCTCTATCGCGGCGTTCATACTTAACAAGTTTGTCTGGCTGGCGATGTTCTCCATCACGGCATTGATTTCTAAAAGCCCTGCGGATTCCCGGGCTATCTCCTGAATATCCCCGGACACTTCCTGCAAGCTGCTCCTTCCCACTTCAGAGGCGTCATCAAGTTTTGTTACATTGCCTTCGTTCTTTACCAGGGTTTGGGTTACGCTGTTGATATTGGCCAGCATCTGCTCCACCGCCACAGAGGACTGGCTCACACAGTCGCTTTGCTTCTGTATTTGGTCGTGTATACGGTCGATGTTTTCTACCACTTCTTCCATAGTTGAACTGGTGCCTTTGACGCTGGCCTGCTGCCTGCCGGTCTGCGTCTTGATGCTTTGGATGTTTGCGGTGATTTCGCTGATAGAGGCTGCGGTTTCTATCATGTTGGAGGCAAGGTCTGAGCCGGTTTGGGAGAGGGCGAGCACTTCCTTCCGTATAGCTATGACAAGGTTCTTTATCTTGTCCACGGTGAAGTTTAAGTACCCGGCAAGGTCGCCCAGTTCGTCTTTTGAGAAAACCCTAAGCTCTTTGGTGAGATCCCCTTCGGCGATGTCTTTGAGAACGGTCATGGTGTAGGCAATGGGGCGGCTTATGGAGCGCGCCGTGAAAACCACCCCCGCAGACATAAGAATAATGGTGAGAATACCGATGATGAGGCATATAAGTATCATTCTATAAACCGGCGCCATAACCGTGGAACGGGAGACCCCGATTACCAGGGTCCACGGCTCCGGAACATGCCCAAGAGTAAAGGGAACGGAATAATACTGAATGACTGTATTCGATTGAGGGGGGCGGTATGAGAAGGACGCACCGGTTCCTGTTGTAACCGCTTCAACCATAGTATCGAGGAAGGGACCGAAGGTGTCTGCTTCTGTTTCCCGTATGTTCTTGCCCAGCCGCTCCGGGTCGCGGTGCGCGGCAATCACACCGCCGCTCGTAAAAACAAAGGCATGGCCGTCGCCGAAGGGGTTAATCTCCTCCACAATAGCCTGTATCTTTGATATTTCAAAGCTAATTCCCGTATAGCCTTTAATCACGCCCTGGTCTTTTATGGGGCCGCCGGCGTTAGTTACCAATAACATATCGCCCCTGGCGGACTGTATCAGCGTAGGTTCAAACACAAATTCCGCGGTGATATTCAGCTGCATGACCGCCTCCCAGTCAAAAGCTACTGGTACTACTTGAGGGGGGCTATCGCCTAAAACAAACCATGCGGGCATATACTGTCCGTCTTCGCCCGTTCCGGGCGCGTCAAGGTATTCTGCATCCATACCGTCAAGCATATTCGGCCCCCAGTTAGCCCACACGGAGAATAACATAGGGTTTGCTATGACTATCTGTTGGAGCATAAAATCAAACCGCTCCCGCCGTTCTTCAGGAGGTATACCATGGTAGCCTTCCATCATATACATAAGGGTTCGCGCCATACCTATATACTCGCCAAACCAGTTTTTTATTTCTTTACCGCTCTGCACTGCAAGACTCTGGGCTTGCTCATCGGCTAGGCGGCTGATTTCCCGTTGCGATAGGATGAGGGTAACACCGGCGAGTAAGCCGATACCGATGAGGTTTACGATGCTGATAACCGCCACCAGTTTAACGCCTATTTTCATACTACACACTCCTTTATTGGACGTGTTCAACAACCCGGTGGGTTGTCGCGGACATTAGTCCGACACAAGTCTCGCAGATTTGGCGAATTTCTTGCAGAAATCCGCCGGGTCTATCTCGTTTGTTATACCGCGTATGCACACCGGCATGGAGATGGCGCGGGTATGGTTTTTTGGGGGGGAGGGGGCAATGTTCTTACGGACACCAAGAAACGCAAAAGGGATCGATCATTCCGTCCATACCCACATCGGGATCCGGGGTAAAACCGTTTCCATCAATCCGGAAGTGCCAACCGGGGTTACCCGCCAGATCTTGACGGTAATGGGCGGCATAACCACGGGGGATCATCGAGCCCCAACTGGGTCCCAGCATAAAAAAAGGCAGCCCCGGATAGATTATCACTTTTGAGGGGCATGGAGTAAAATGCCGATAATAACCTACCTATTGACAGAAGCATCAGCCGCACTCCGCGCGGATGATGCCGTCTATAAAGGCGATGATCTCCCCTTCCACCTCTGAACGTATGTCCCGTTCCTGCAGGATTTCGTGGCGGTAGCCGCTGTAGAGTTTGGTCTGTACCCGTCTATGACCCGTATTGGCAAGCCAGTTGGCCACCGCATAGACCCCTTCGCCGTAATTTCCCACAGGGTCTTGATCCCCTGCCAACAGATATACCGGCAAGTGGACGGGAACTTTTTCTGCCCATGCCATGCCCCCAATTTCACTGACGATACAGGCAAGATCATACATTGATTGAATGGTAAAACGGTCTAGGTGGGGGGTGCCGCAAAAGGGATCGGTCATTCCGTCCATGACCACATCGGGATCCGCTGAACTCCAATCAGATCCGGTTTGAGGATTTTCATAACGATCCGTCCAGCCCGTGAATAATTGGGCTATAAACTGCGGCCCCGGTTTACTTCCCGCTCCTGCTTGTACCAGCGCCTCAATTTCCTTAACCAGCGGTAAAACCGTTTCCATTAATCCGCAGGTGCCCACCGGGATAATACCCGCCAGATCTTCACCGTAATGGGCGGCATAACTGCGGGTGATCATCGAGCCCCAACTGTGTCCCAGCATAAAAAAAGGCAGCCCCGGATAGCGTGTAACCGTCATATCATGGAGGGTTTTTTCATCTTCTATGGTGGTCATATACCCCTTGGACCCGAAATCACCCCACGTATCTGAATCATGGGCGGTCTTTCCGTGTCCTACATGGTCGTCGGCGCAGACTACAAAACCGGCTTCGTTTAACTCAAGGATCAGATGAAAGTAACGCCGGGAATGATCCCCAAAACCATGCACAACCTGAACGATACCCCGGGGTTTTCTGATAGGCATATAGATCCAGGCTTTGATCCTGTCCCGTTCATTAAATGAATCAAATTCAAGTTCTTTTAGTCCCATAGCAGCTTCCTTTATGCAGAAAAGTATACCAGGTATCTTTCCGGAAAACAAGGTAAAACCCAGCGGGCTTGGGGCATCCCCCTATACCCTTGGCCGTAAGCGGTAAAGGCCGGCTTGTTCCATTGAACAACTCTCGTAATGGATTCCTCCTAAAAACCGTAAAAAATACCAGCAAATATATTGATAAATATAAGGTAATGATATATAATATCTTGTAAGATTTGAATCGACTCTGGGCTCAGGTTTCATGGAAAGGGTTTCAAGACCCACAAAGAAAGAGTGCCAAACAAGTTTTTGAGGAGGTAATAATGAAAGCAGATACCGTATTTTTATACCCCCCCCCCCCCCCCCCTGGTTCTTGTACTAAAGCAATCACCATATCATCAAAGGTTTCTCTGTATCTTTCGACAGGGTTTCGGGAAGTTTCGCGGCCGGCTCGTTGAGCCGCTGTATGTTCCCAGAGACGAAGATGTGTGCATAACCGCGTTGCGGTAGCAATAAACCGTGGAAAAGACCTTCCAGGTAGGGCCGTTACGCGCATACGGGAGGGCCGGTTCCACACCAAGCCCTTTTTATAGGCAAGGAGTATGTATGAAGAAAAAGCATGTGGCGCTGTGGATCTGGGGAATGGCTCTGATCGGTTCCCTATGGTTCACCGCGTGTCCCACCGACTCAGATGATTCCCAGGGAACCACCTATTCAGTAACAACCGTGGCTGATCCTGGGAATGGAGGGACATTTAGCGTGTCTCCTCAAAGCGGACCCGCTGATACCGTGGTAACGGTAACGATTACTTCGAACCCGGACTTTTACCTGGATGAAGTATGGGTTGACAACGGGAGCAAGGGGAAGACCAATCCGGTTACCTTTACCCTTATAGACCACGATGTTACCGTTAAAGCGGTCTTCAAGGATTTGCCCGCTAATAATTACAAGGTCATCCTGAAACAGCCTGAAGGGGGGACCATATCCTTTAGCATTAGCGGTGCTGGAGGGAAGGAATACGGGCCGAAGGACAGCACGGTTACCCTGAGCAATCAAGCTGATTCGGGATACGTCTTCAAGGAATATACCGCCATGGATGCTGACGGTGGGCCAATAACAATAACTGGTAACACCTTTACCTTGCCGGCAAAACACGTAACCCTATCGGGGGTATTTGAGAAACTGGCGGATAAATCCGAGACCGAGCTCCTCACCGCGGGCAAAAACGCGCTGAAAGCCGGGGAAATATCGGTGGCCATTAACGCTTATGAGGCCGCATACGCCAAGAATAATGATAATGCCGAAGCCCTGGTGTACTCCACCCTGGGCAAGCTCGCCTCCATTGCCTGGAGCAAGGAGGCAGGGGACTTCTTCAAGAACCACCTGGGCTTAACCTACTATCCTAATACGCTCGATGCTTTGATCGATCCAGAGAGCTGGTTTACCTATTACCCTGATGGAGACGGTACCGTGGGCCAACCGCCGCTTAATACCCCTGAGTGGGTGAAAGACAAGACTCCCTATACGAAGTCCCTGGTTAGTAGCGGTAGCGAGCAGGTTGCCAGCAGCGCCACCTGGTCTATTCTGCTGATGGCCAATCTTATTGATAAAAACGCCACCGGTCTTAACCCCGCGCTGGATGCCTTTATCAAGGGGGTCTTTGAGAATCCCAACTTCACGGAAGCGGAGAAGCGGACCGCAAGCCTCAAGGCGAAAGACCCGGTACTCCTTGATGGGGACATAGCCGACCGCTTTGGACTTTCCGGATTCTTCGGGAAAGACCAGGTATATGTGGGCTGGGCGGAACTGGAACTGCTGTTAAGCGCCCTTAAACTGGTAAAGGCTACGCTGCTCTATGTGGACTCCTACAACTGGACCTACGATATCAATTTTGTGAAGGACCTGCCGTGGGATGAAACCATCCTGGAAGATGAACAGATCGATGCCATCGCCGGTAAGCTCAACCAGATCCTGCCCTTCCGAACCTCCTTTATGACCGCCCGCAGCGGTTCATATATAGAAGATTCCAGGAAGACCTATATTGAGGCCATCCAAGGGATCATCGGCGTGTATGATTACTACATTGGTGATACCAGCAAGTTGCCCAATGGTTTTAAAAATACCCTGAAAGAGTACGAGTCCTACAAGGACGAAGTTGCGAAGGCCAAAGACGCCATCGACAAGAAAGAATCATACACCGTACCGAAAGAACTGGGGAATATTACTATTAACTTCGGTAAATTCTTCACCCCCGGACAGCTTGCCCTGGATCAGCTCATCGAAACCGATAACTCTAAGTCCCCGGTGTTCTACAGCTCCGTTTCCTCACCTCCAAAGAAAATTACTACCTTTGATGAATTGGGAGACGTAGGGGTTGGTTTTAAAATCATTACCACTCCCATTGCAGATATCATTGGGAAAGAGCTCACCGATAACTTGCTACAGGGATCAGGACTTATCGATACAGATGGCTACCTGTTCTTAGACCCCGTGTCCGGTAAGATTGCCTGGGCAGTCTACCATTGGGATGAGGACATCAGTGCACAAGTCAAAAAGTGGCTCTCCGACGAAGCGGCCTTGAGTGTGGCGAAACTCCCCTAAGGATGAGCGCCTCTGATGGTTAAGCCAGGATCCCCGGCCTTCGGGCTGGGGGTCTTTTTTATGTTGTTTCTTTCTCTCCCGGTATTCGGTCAAGAAGCATCCGTCCCCGCCGCGGTATATGCCCTTGCCTCGGATGGGGGCAGTTTGTGGGTTGAAGGGGAAGGGGGTTCAGGTTTCTGGGGGCTTACCTTTTCCCTGAACCGGGGCCTCCTGTACGGGGCCGTCAGCGCAGGGGGCCTCTTTTCGAATCTTCCCGGTTTTGCCGCGGATTATACCGGGACCTGGTTTAATGCCGGCTTGGATACTGCCCCGGTGGGCCTGGACCTTTCAGCCGGGCTTTTTCACCGGGATGCCCTCAATGCCGAAGTGCTCGGTATTCCGATACGCAGCACTGCCGCGGAGGGGTACTTCCTCGGCTTAGGGATGCCGCTGCGGTTTGGAAACTGGAGCTCCGGGGTGTCCCTCCTTTTTGCTCAGGGTTTCTGGGAGGAGGGGGATTTGTACTGGTTTTTCGGCAAACCCCAGGTTCCCGCGTTTTTTGCCGGGGGCCTCTCTGCGGGTTTCCGGGAAGAGCAGCGTCTGTATGTCTACTATCTATCCTTGCATGGTAACATGCTCAGTCCCTTCGATGAAACACTCTTTACCGCTCATGGCCAGGGAATCACGGCGGCCTATAGCTGGACCCTTAACCGGAAACCCTTCCGCTTGGATGCGTCCCTGGGCTGGCTTTCCGTCTCAGGGAACATACAGGGGAGTCTCAACTCCGAGAATCAGCCCTATTTTCTATTTCCCTACGTTTTTTACCACGCTACCTTGGACGCCGGCTTCCACGGGCTTTTCGGTGTACTGGCCGCGGAGTACCGGCGGGATTCTTTCCGCCTACATACGACCCTGGGAGCGGCGCAGGTGCTTTGGGGAGAACTTAAAGGGGAAATTCATGCCCAACAAAAAAAACTGTCCTACCTGGGCATCCTGCTCTTTGACGGGCGGGAGGAGTATGATTCCTGGTCCCCCAATCCCGGAGGGCTTGGTGCGGCGTTTCTCCTGCTTGAAGGAGGGCTTGAAGGGCTGCCTTTGGGCCGAAACCGGCGTGGGCCGGGGCTGTCCGTAAAGGTGAGAAAACTGTTTGCCTTTCCCTGGGGCTATGAAGGGATCGTACGTTCCGGCTCTCCTGACCGGGATGATGGGGATGAAGGGCCCAAACCTACCGGCAGCGGCCTCAGTATCACGAGTATCCTGCTTTCAGGCCTGTCCCTCTGTTGCTCCATCACCTGGTAAGGTAAGGTGCGACAAATAGAAAAAAGTTCCCCGGACTTTAGTCCGCCGGACTAAAGTCCGCTATTACGGGAATTAATGCGCAGGTATCCGAATAATTCGTGAACCTGGACGTTCATTCACGGACCCTTAGGATTCATCGGCGTTATTTACTTTGTTAATACAATTCTTTAAACTGCTATGCATGAGAGCCACCCGAGCATTGATATATATGGACCGGCTGAAAAAGAACATCGAAACCGTCCGAAATCGTATCGGTCCAAAGCTCCTGCTTTGTATGCCCGTTAAGGCCGACGGGTATGGTCATGGGGCAATACCCATTGCTCAAGAAGCCCTTCGTTCAGGGGCCGCGGTTCTTGCAGTTGCCACGGTCCAGGAAGGATCTGAGCTGCGGAGGGCCGGGATAGACGCTCCTATCCTGCTCTTTTCCATTCCCCTTCCCGCAGAACTGGACGA
The DNA here is from genome assembly GCA_031258005.1 of Treponema sp. Taxonomy (GTDB): domain Bacteria; phylum Spirochaetota; class Spirochaetia; order Treponematales; family Breznakiellaceae; genus JAIRLU01. The sequence goes on along the minus strand of JAIRNP010000149.1, from coordinate 14,840 downwards.
ACTAGCGGCATATCAGCTCAGCCCCTTTATTGCGGATAAGGAATGTGCTAAGGCCCTTGCATCGGCGGCTCACCGGGCAGGGGTACGCCTCCAGGTACACCTCAAAATCGATACGGGTATGGGCCGGGTAGGTTGTCGTCCTGAAGACGCGGCAGAACTGGCTGTGTACATCGCCTCATTTCCATCGTTACACTACGCGGGTACTGCCACCCATTTGGCCAAGGCAGATGCTCCTGCAACCGATGCCCGGGCCTATACCCAAAAACAGCTTGCCCGGTTTACTGAAGCCCTCGGTGCCATCAGAAAGGCTGGTCTTGATACGGGTATCGTCCATGCCGCCAATTCCGGGGCGGTCCTTTTGCATGAGGATGCCTATTTCGACATGGTCCGGCCTGGAATTCTCCTTTACGGATATCCTCCTTCTGTGGAATTAGCCTCCTTAGTGCAGGTAGAACCGGTGATGGACCTGGTTACTTCGGTGGTGTTTATCAAAAAAGTTGCTAAAGGAGCGGCCCTTTCCTATGGAGGAACCTGGATTGCCCCCGGGGATCGGATGATTGCCACCCTGCCGATAGGGTATGGGGACGGGTTGGCCCGGGGATTAAGCGGTACCCTGCAGGTACTTATCCGGGGAACCCGCTACCCGGTGGCGGGGAGGATTTGCATGGATCAATGTATGGTTGACCTCGGGCCGGATACGGCGGTGCGCCGCTGGGATCCGGTAATCATCTTTGGAGGCACCCCGGGAGCCCTGAGCGCGGGGGATCTCGCGGCGCCACTGCATACCATTCCTTATGAGATTACCGGCAATATCAATAAACGGGTTCCCCGGTTGTATTGCTAAGGGGCGGCGGTGATGCCTTCAGTCGCCCATTGAATGATGACGTCCAATCGTTTCCTGATAGCTGAAGGGATATCAACCTGGGAAGCGACGAAGTCCGATACATCGGTACCTGCAAGGCTGTACACTAATACCCCTTCGGTGATGGGTTCAAAATACAGTTGGGCAATGAATTTCTCTTCTTTAATTACCGGGATAAAAAGATAGGTGAGACTCTTAAAATTGGACAAGGTGTACAATAAGCCCCGGCTATTCACGGTAATATCCGCCCGATAGTAAGAATTCCCGAAATTAACATCCTTGAGGCGAATATACATGGTTTCCGATACCGGTACTGATGTGGCCAAGGGCGGATCCGGAATAGGTGACAGCTTTTTAGGGCTCGCAATCCGGGTGGCATCTTCAAACAGGGGGGTATCCTCCTTCCGGGTAAAGGAATGGTATAAACGGCCTTTCAAACCCCGGATATTTCCAATGGCATTGTAGATACGGGTAAAGGAAACCGGTTGAGTCGTGGGAATAACCAGGAGGGATTCCGTGAGGTATGCAGGATGCTGCTTAAGCACGGAACCGGAAACAGCAGCCTCCAATGCGGAGGCCCCTAATAAGGTCAAGCCTGCAGTGGTTCGGGTAGATACGACAAAGCCTTCCGGTGAAAACGCCCGCCTCTTGGCAGCTTCATCAAGCCGGGGAAAGAGCAGGTCAAAAGAACGGTTCTCCCCCCTGAGGGGTACCCTCCCCATGAGGAGGATACCCAGGAGGATACAAACGTGAAAACCCCTTTTGTTCATCTTAATTTTCTTCCTTCTATTTTTTATTTTTATTATGGGAGCTTCTTGCAAAACCGACAGCGAACCGACAACCCGATTAGGGAGCCGGTTTTCCAACATCTGCCCTGGGGAAGAAGTTCCATAGCGTATCCTTAATACGCCCCTTTACCTCTGATAACCGCTCCCAGGGTTTTGTATAATACCCATATATCAAGCCATACGGACCAGCTTTGCAGGTAATAGGTATCAAAGGCCACCCGCTCCCCGTAGTCCGTATCAGAGCGGCCTGAGACTTGCCACAGTCCGCTCAAACCCGGTTTGACCGAAAATATGCGGTCAAAATCTTCACCGTATTTTTTAGCCTCATCCTGTACAATGGGCCGAGGCCCCACCAGGCTCATCTCCCCTTTGAGGATATTGATCAACTGGGGGAATTCATCCAAGCTGGTTCTCCGCAGGAATGTACCGATCCCCGTTACCCGGGGGTCATGTTTCAGCTTATGACTAGCCTCCCATTCCTCCTGTAGCTTGGGATCCGAGGCCAAAAGGGCCTGTAAACGCCGATCCGCATCCATGACCATGGATCTGAATTTATAGGCCTTAAAAGGAACGCCCCCTAAGCCCAGCCGGGTATGGCCGTATAAAACCGGCCCCGGGGAACTGATTTTAACCAGTAAGGCGATTACCAAGAATAAGGGCAAGAGCAGCAGGCCTCCGATGATAACAATACTGATATCCATAACCCGTTTAAGCGCCCAATTCCAGGGCATTTTGAGTCGATTGCTGGTTACAAAGCCCAGAATACCATCAAAATCCCGAATGGACATCCAAATATTGGTAATATTAAAAAAATCAGGGATCAGTACGTTATAGCGAAAGGCCGCTACGGAGTAATTCAGCAGCTTGGTGAGGGCTTTTTGGTCCAGTTCAGGCATCGCGACAATGGCCATTTTGATATTAAAGCGCCGGACAATTTCAGGTCCGATCCGGGTATCATGGATTATGGGAATCTGCCGGTAGGCGTTTTCTTCCTCATGCCCCTCATCCAGTATAAGCACCGGCACGTATCCTAAGCGCTGGCTTTGGAGTAAACGGTCCACAATACCGCGGCCCAGGCTTCCTCCTCCATAAACCACCGCGGGAATACCTCCCAGCTTGGTTTTACGAAGAATGGTATGCATCATGCTACGGCAAAAGAGCAAAATAAACGTAGAAAAGACATAGCTGATGATAAAAGCCACGGAAATCGCATCGAATTCCTGGTCTTCAATGTACCGGGAAAAAATGATCCCTCCATGAGCCATCAAGGAGGCGATATGCAAATGCCGAAGCTCTTCTGCCGGGGCCAGGGAAACCCCGGGATAGAGATTGCTAATCTGGAAAATCAGAATAAACACCGGTAAATAGGGCCAATAGGTAACAAAGGATTTAAAATTGATGATCCCCAAATCATAGACGTTCACCCAGAAAAAACCCGCGCCAAAGGAAAGCATGACCCCCAGTAAATCGGATAGAATTAAGGCCCCGCTCGTAAAGGCTGAACTCGTCCTGTGGTATCGAAGCCGGTACCACAGGTCAAAATCGGTTAAGGTCATACTTATACCATGATAGAAAAAAAGCGTTTTGACAATAGGAGGAGTGCATGGCAAGAATATTGCATTTTTTGATAAAATAGGTAAAATAGGAAATCGGATTTTGCATAATCGGTACAGTCATATAAGGAGGGTACTATGAAGAGTCTTAAAACACGTTTTTTTGTGATTTTTATCGGGTTAAGTACGGTTGCCGCTTTGGGGGCAGGGTTGATCCTGTATTTCCCCTATCACGATTATATCAAAGAAAGCTACGAGGATACCCTGAAGCGGACCGCAGCCATGCTTAAAGTACAATACCCGGTATTAGCGGAGCCTGCCTCTCTCACGGCAGCAGGACAAGAAGCCCGAGAGCAGTACATCCAGTGGAAAAGCAGCCATCCAGAGCAGCATGTCCGCGCCTACCTGGAGGCTGAACCAGAGGCAGCATCGGGAGTGTTTTGGAAAACCAACCAGGATCTCCGCAATATAGCGGAAGCCTTTGGGCTTGCCTCTATTTACCTGTTGGAACCAACGAACGGTAAATATCGCTTCCTTGTGGATTCAGATATGCTCTTATTAGGGGAGGATTACTTAGGAAAGGCTTACAAAGATGACGACCTCCAAAGACTCACCGAGTTGTATGGGACCGATTCATTAGGGGCAACCTTAGATACGGCATATCAAACTAAAACCGTACAGGTGAGCCAAACTCCGGTAACGAGCGAGTGGGGGGTTTTGGTATCAGGGTTCCTGCCCATAGTCAAAGACGGGGCAGTCGTAAGCATTTTAGGGCTGGATTACAATATATCCTTCATAAAAACCCGGCAACAGCGTTCTCAAACCGCATTGGTCGTGGCTTTGGTGGTGATGATTATCATTGCAGGGGTGCTGACGTTTTTCGTGTCTTCCTCCCTCATCACCCCGATAAAAGAGGTGGAACATATTGCCGAATCCCTGGCAGCCCTCAATTTTAACGTGGTCATACAGCACGCACGATCCGATGAAATCGGTATCATGCAGCGGGCATTGGTCCTCATACGGGACAGCCTCCGCAAAGCTATGGAGGACAGTCGTAATGTCCATCAGGCCCAGATGTCCGCTACGAGCAAAGGCCTCTCCAGCATCGTAACCCAATCTTCCGCAGATCTGGAAGTTATTACCGATTCTATGGATTCGGTACAGACCAAGGCGGATTCCCAGCTACAATCGGTCAAGCAGACTGCCGGTTCCATCACCGACATTATTACCCGGATCACTTCCCTGGACCAGGCCGTCAAGACCCAAGGGTCCCAGATTAGCGAATCTTCCACCGCTATCGCCCTTATGATAAAGAATATCGCCTCGATCCGCTCGGTGGCTACTAAGGCGGGAAATACTATCGCTATCCTCAGTACCTCCTCCGAAGCAGGGCAAAAGTTACTCCGCCGGCTGAACGATGAAGTGGAACGGATCCAGAGCCGGTCCAAAGCCCTGCAGAATGCAAACCTGACCATCGCCAATATCGCGGCCCAAACCAATATTCTCGCCATGAACGCCGCCATAGAGGCGGCTCATGCCGGGGAAACAGGGCGGGGCTTTGCCGTGGTGGCAGGAGAAATCCGGAAGCTGGCGGAGCTTTCCAGTAAGGAGTCCGGGGCAATCTCCGAGGAAATCAAAGCCATGGAAGGGGCTATCGGACAGGTAACGGAAGTCTCCGGTGAGACCATGAGCGCCATGGAGAGTATTTTCAAAGAAATAAACGCCATGAACCGTTCCTTTGGGGTCATATACCAGGCGGTGGAGGAACAGTCCGCCGGAGGAAGCCGGATTCTTGAAGGCTTGAAGATAATCGAACAAATGACCGATCAGGTCCGGGAAGGAACCGGGGCGATACATCAGGGGAGTAATGTGATCCATAAAGAGGTGGAATCCCTGAAACTTATTTCCCATGAAGTACGGGAACAGGTGCAAGAGGTGCGGCTGGCGAGCCACCATATTGGGGAATCCCTGGATCAGGCGAAGCAATTAGCCGAACAAAACCAGAGCGCGGTTTAGGGAAAGGCCGGATACTTTTTTAATTCCTTGTAAAATAAGGAAATAGGTTCCTACCGGTGTTGGATCCGCTTCTTGATGATACTAGGAGAGTATAGTAAAGTAATAGCATGAAAGGAACCGAAGACCTCCTGTGGCGGCGCATCCGTAATAAACTGGAGGAGGGGGGCCGTTACTTTGTATTCTTGGGGACCATCGGCCGTTGTTCCCTGAGAGGGCCGGTTCGGTTTTCCCGATGTCTTGCGGAAATAGAGCATGTAGGGGTCAATTCGGTACTCATTATCCTGCTTTCAGGGGGGGCCATTGGGATGATCTTTGCCCTGCAAATGGTGGCGCTCCTGCAGCCTTTTCAGGCAGAGATAGGAACCGGCGCAGCCGTGGCCGTGGCCTTATCCAGGGAAATGGCCCCGGTGATCACCGCCCTCATGCTCATTGCGAAAAACGGTTCTGCTATGGCGGCGGAACTGGGGACCATGCGGGTTACCGAACAGATCGATGCCCTTGAATCTATGGCTATAAACCCGGTGCAGTACCTGGTACTCCCCAAGGTCATCGCCTCTTTCCTGATTTTTCCCCTCTTGACCCTCTTAGCGAATCTGGTGGGCGCCCTGGGAGCCTATATGGTTTCGATTTATTTGTTTGATATTGATGGGGCTAGTTACCTTGATTATATGTTTAACTTCTTGAGCCCCCGGGATGTTTTTGTGGGGCTTATCAAGGCGTGCGTGATGGGCTTTATCGTGGCAACCCTCTGCTGTTTTTACGGCCTCCATGCCGCTCCCGGGGCAAAAGGGGTGGGAGACAGCGCTACTAATGCGGTAGTGGCTTCTTCCACGGCTATCCTGGTAGCGGATTATCTGCTCACCACGTTCATGTTGCGGTTTATATATGCATGAAGCCGGATCCGCCCCTTAAGCCCATTATCCGAACCTGGAAGCTGCATAAATCCTTTGGTTCTCATGAGGTATTAAAAGCAGTCAACCTGGAAATACCGGAGACTTCGATCTGCGCCATCATCGGTCAAAGCGGGACCGGGAAAAGCGTCCTCTTTAAGACGATTATGGGCATGCTCCTCCCCGATGGGGGAAAGGTCTGGTTTAGAGATACGGAATTAAGCGCCCTCTCTCCTGATGCGTTGATGGCCATGCGGAAATCTTTCGGCTATGCCTTTCAAAATGCCGCATTGTTCGACTCCATGACGGTGGAAGAAAACCTGGCCTTTCCCCTCAAAGAGGTCCTCCGCCTTAAAGACCGGGAAGCAATCCACCAACGGGTAAGCGAACTGCTTGCCTGGATTGAACTGCCCGGTATCGGCTCGAGACGGCCCGATACCTTATCCGGGGGTATGCGGAAACGGGTAGGCGTCGCCCGGGCCTTGATCCTGCGGCCGGAGGTGCTGTTCTTTGATGAACCTACCACCGGCTTGGACCCGGTTTTATCTGAAACTATCCATGACCTGGTGGTCCGGGTCCGTCGGGAACTGGGCATTACCTGCGTCCTTATAACCCACGATATACCTGCGGCCTTCCGCATCGCGGATAAGATTGCCTTTCTGGATCAGGGTTCCATTATTGCCGAAGGAAGCCCTGCGGAGGTAGCCCGTTCGGACCATCCTTTGGTGCAAGCCTTTATCCGTATTTCCTTTGTAAAAAAAACAGCGGTTCCCCATGCTCCCCAGGAGTTGGGTTTATGAAAAGCTCCCAGTATATTAAAGTAGCCCTCTTTTTCATCCTCTTAGGAATCGGTGGAGGAACCTATATTATCTTGTCTTCCGATGGGCTCAATCGGTTTAATACCGCCCTGTATGAGCTTACCCTGCAGGATGCCACCGGGCTTTCGACCAGGTCCAAGGTATACCTGGCAGGAGTTGCCGTGGGGAAGATCCACGCCATTACCCTGGTAGGCAATGAAGCCCACCTCCAGGTTGCTTTTCTCAAAGAAGTGGCAATTCGCAGTGATGCCAGGATTACCCGGAAAGCCTCCTCTATCCTAGGCACTTCCATCCTTACCTTGGAACCAGGAACCGAACAAGCCCCGGTACTCCCTCCCGGGGGACAACTCAAGGCCAACCAGAACTCAGGAGATATGCAGGCCCTCATGGGTACGGTTCAAGACGTGGGTGGCCAGCTCTCCAGTATCCTCCAGGAAGTACAGGCCAATCACCTGGCGCTGCTGCAGGTGTCTCTTGAGACCTTTAATGCCCTCGCGCAGAAACTGGAGCAGCGAGTCGATGGAGAACTGGATCAGCTATCCCGGCTCCTTGAATCCGCGGTCCTGATTGCCGCCCATACCGAACAACTGCTGGACGAGCGGGAGGGAGCTATCCCGGCTTCTGCGGAGGAGATCCGCCGGGCCTTGGAAAATATCAGGGCCGTCACCGGAGAAATCCGCAGCGGCACGGGAACCCTGGGACAAGTGATTTACGATGATCGCCTTTATCACGCGCTCCTGGCTACCGCGGCAAGAACCGAAGATACTGCCTTAAAGTTGGGGATGACTTTGGATACGGTCCGGGACCTGTCCCTTACGGCTCATGGGGTGCTTGACCAGGCAGGAGAAATCGTGGACCGGGCTGCAGGGTTGGGTATTCAGATAGATACGGAAGCCCGGTATGACCTGCTGGCGGAGCGGTTCCGGGCAGGCGCGTCCCTCCGCTTAGAACCGGCTTCAGGGGATCGCTGGTACCGTATCGGCGTACATAACGCTCCCGATGGCCTCAAATCCCGGACCATTAAGACCGCCGTCAACCAGAACGGAAGCGTTACATCGGAAGATATCACCGAAACCCGGTTTTCCTTTGCGGTGGATGTGGAGTTGGCCCGCCGCTTTGGGTTCCTCACCATCCGAGGGGGCTTGTTGGAAAATACCCCCGGACTCGGCGTTGATTTCCACGCCCTGCGCTGGCTGAGCCTTTCCGGGGAGCTTTTTGACTTCAAAACCGGGGCTGCCCCTCATCTGCGGGGAGTTTTGACCTACTATCCTTTTTTTGACCCTCAGGCAAATAAACCCTGGAACTGGCTCTATATTCAGGGAGGTATCAATAACGCCCTCTATGAGAAACGGGATTTCTTTGTAGGCGGGGGCCTGCGCTTTGCCGACCGGGAAGTAAAGGGCCTCGTAGGGCTTCTGCCTGCCATCAACTAGTAACGCTGATTGGGGCGAAGCCCTATTCGGGAACGCTCTTTTATGGCAGCCCCCCGGAGAGGGGCGGCTTATTCCCGCCAAAACAGAGGGCGTCCATTTTCTTATCCCACTTTTCTGTAGGAACCTCAGGAACAATCTGGGCTTCCATACATATACCCAAGGTGGAATAGGATAAACGCTGTTTGTCCAAGGATTCGAAAAAACGGTCATAGTACCCTCTTCCGTGCCCCATCCGGTCCCCTTCTTTGGTAAAGGCCACTCCCGGCACGATAATCAAGACCGGAAAATCCTGGGCTTGCAATAGATCCTCTGGTCTATCCGTTTGAGGCTCTCGAATAGCAAAAGCCCCATAATGCCAAGGACCGGATAGGCTATAAATACGAAAGAAATGGAGATCCTCACCGGCAACCTTGGGGACAAAAATCTTTTTTTTATCCAAGAATGAGGTTTCCAGAAGCGGTTCTGTATCAATTTCAAGGTTCATCGAAAGGTAGAACAATATGGTTTCGTATTGTGACCAGAGGGGCAGGCTTCGTATACGGGATGCAGCCTGTAGGCCTTCTTCATGAAACTTCTCCGGGGGGAGGGATTCAAGACGCTGTTTCATTTCTTTCCGTAAAGCGGCTTTGGTAACCATGGTATAACCTCTTAATTATAACAAAACTTTAGCGAGTCCTTACCTACAGCACTTTTGAGATGCCGGGGAAGAGCTTTCTTCTATAAAAAATACTTCTTAATACTCTTCCACAGTCCTCAAAAAGCGCTATGAGTAACGCAACCCCCTAAGTATAAGGACTATACCCCGGCATCATTTTTATTTCAATAGCGTTATTCGGCAACCCCGGTTTCCGGTCCAGGCAGAAGCCCGGCGTAAGGAGCATCACCCGAACCAGTGCTCAAGCAATTCCGCCAATCCATCCCCGGTATTGGGACCGAAGTGAAAATCCGCAACCTTCAAGACCGCTTCTTTGGCATTGGCCGGAGCCGCAGCATAGGTTGCAGCCTCAAACAGGGGAAGATCGTTCTCTTCATCCCCAAAAGCGATAACCGGGGCGTCTTGAAGACCCTGGTATGCCAGGGCACAGCGGAGGCCTATGCCTTTGGAAACACCGGCATCCATAATCTCCAGAAAGGTTTGTGCTGTTCGTGCTATATAAACACCTTTACCGAAACGTTCCACCAATTGAGACCGGAGATCCTCATGGAACAGAGGATCTGAGATAAACATACCTTTAACACCGCCTTTAAGACCGGGCTGGGCCAGGGCTTGTTTCAGATCTCCAATCACCGCTTGTATGCCCGTATGGATACGGTACATCCCGGTTTCCTGAGCTTGGCGTTCCGCCATGAGTATACCCCGGGGGTGTTCCGGGGTCCCTGGAAAATACACCTGATAATAAAGCCCCCTGCTTCGGGATAGGTCCACGCAGTAATCAACCGCCTCAAGGCTCAGGAGGGCGGCCTTTACCATCCTTTCGGAAGGCATATCCACCACTTCGGCGCCGTTGAAATACACCATAGGCCCCTCTGCGCCAATGGCCAGGCGGTACGGTTCCGCGGCGTCTATAGAACGGCCGGTACAAAGGATCACCCGGATACCCCGGTGAAGACACGTTTTGAGGGCGCGAATCGTACGGTCGCTCAAAGAACCATCGGGTCCGAGACAGGTACCATCTAAATCCAGGGCCAAGGCTTTGATTTTTGCCGGATCAATCCCCTGGGGGTTATAACTATTTTGCATGAAACCACTATAGAACATACCGGCCCTGTTCCGATAGACCGGGAAGCGGTGGGGGGCATGGGCAGGTAGAGAATAAACTGCACTGGCACTTGGATTTCACATGTAAGGATGACCAGAACAGGACCATAAGGAAGCATAGGGCGCAGAATCTGCAAAGGATAAAACGGGTAAGCCTGGCAAAAACAGTTCCCCCTGGGGATGAAGAGGCCCTAAGCTAAAGGCTTCCGGCAATACCGAGGTTCAAGCGGTTATTTTTGCGATAAACCCCTTGCATTTATTTCATATAAAACATATATTATTTATATTTAATAATCTTATATGATTTATAGGATTTATACGGAGTATCATGGATACGGTGTTTATAGCACAATTTACTCCCCTCTATATTGAAGCTATGGGCTTGGTCCTCAAACTCTGTTTCTTTGGCGTGCTTTTCTCCCTGGTAATCGGCCTTTTCTGTGCCCTGGTCCGGTATTACGCTATTCCCCTGCTCAAGCAGATCGGGGCTGTGTATATAGAACTTTCCCGGAATACCCCCCTGGTGATCCAGCTTTTTTTTCTTTACTTTGGACTGCCCCGGGTGGGGCTTACCTTGGATTCCTTTACCTGTGCGGTAACGGGCCTTTCCTTCCTGGGAGGCAGTTATATGGCGGAGGCCTTCCGGGGCGGCCTTGAGGCGATTGGCCGGGGACAAATAGAATCGGGTCTCTCCATCGGGCTTTCCCGATCCCAGCTTGTGGGGTACGTGGTCCTGCCCCAGGCCCTGGCAGTGGCGGCCCCTGCCCTGGGGGCGAATGTGATTTTTCTGCTCAAGGAAACCAGCGTGGTTAGCATCGTTGCCTTGGCGGATTTGATGTCCCTGGCCAAAGACCTGATCGGCCTGTACTACAAAACCAACGAGGCCCTGTTTATGCTGGTGGCGGGGTATCTCGTGCTGCTCCTTCCCCTTTCTGGTTTATTCCGCTTCGTGGAAAAGAGGCTGCGGTATGCAGGATTTGGGAATTAGGGTTTTAATTGAGGGGGTCAACCTCCAGCGGCTCCTTCTGGGCCTGTGGGTTACCGCACGGATCGCCTGTATCTCCGTGGCCTTTTCCACTGTTTTGGGCATCTTCTTTGGGATTCTTATGACCCGCCGGAATCGGGCGGTCCGGTTTCTCTGTCGTTTCTACCTGGAGAGTATGCGGATCATTCCCGTTTTAGTGTGGCTTTTTATTGTTTACTTCGGGCTTTCCCGGAACTTCCATATCAATTTAAGCGGAGAAGCCGCGGCGATCCTGGTATTTACCCTCTGGGGAACCGCGGAGATGGGAGACATGGTCCGGGGGGCGGTTACCAGCATTCACCGGCATCAGTACGAAAGCGGTCATGCCCTGGGACTTTCAGAGGCCCAGTTGTACCGGTATATCATCATTCCCCAGGCAGTACGCCGTCTGGTCCCCGGGGCGATTAACCTAACCACCAGGATGATAAAAACCACTTCCCTGGTGGTGCTTATCGGTATCGTGGAGATGCTCAAGGTGGGGCAGCAGATTATTGAATCCAATTTTTTGAAAAGCCCTACCGCGGCTTTCTGGGTCTACGGGTTGATATTTTTTTTCTACTTTATGCTCTGTATGCCCGTGTCCCGTTTGTCAAAACGTTTGGAACGGCAGTGGCAAAGCTGATGGGACGACAGAGGATACTCATGGAAGCGGTAAAAACCGGCGCGGCTCAAACCCGAACCTACCCGGCGCAGGTTCCGCTGCTGGACATAGTTCATCTGCACAAGGACTATGACGGTATTCCTGCGCTCCAGGATATTTCCCTGCGAATCTACAAGCAGGAAGTGGTGGTCATCCTCGGGCCTTCAGGCTGCGGAAAGAGTACCCTCCTGCGTTGCATGAACGGATTGGAACCGGTTCAGTCCGGCCGGATCCTGCTGGACGGCAAGGTGCTCAACACGGGGAAAACCGACTGGCGGCTTATCCGCCAGAAGATCGGTATGGTGTTTCAGAGTTATGAACTTTTTCCCCACATGACGGTCCTGGACAATATTCTTTTGGGGCCGCTGAAGGTGCAGAAGCGGGAACGGAAAGAGGCCGAAGCGGCGGCCCGGGTTTTGCTTGAACGGGTTGGTTTGTATGAGAAACGCAAGGCCTTCCCCCGGCAGCTTTCGGGGGGACAAAAACAGCGGGTCGCTATCATCCGCGCCCTGGTGATGGAGCCGGAGATCATGCTTTTTGACGAGATTACCGCAGCCTTGGACCCGGAGATGGTGCGGGAGGTCCTGGATGTTATGCTAGGCTTGGCTCAGAGCGGGATGACCATGGTCATCGTTACCCATGAAATGCAGTTTGCAAAAGCTGCCGCAGACCGGATCGTTTTTATGGATTCCGGAGAAATCCTCGAGGATAGCCCTCCTGAGGATTTTTTCGCCAAACCGCAAACGGAACGGGGCTGCCGGTTTTTGAATATATTTCAATTTTAATTTTTTTTAATCATGGAGGACGGTATGAAAAAATTAATGCTCGGTGTTTTGGTTGTAATAGGGGCGGTCTCGGCCTTCGGGGGCGGGAAAAAAGAAGCGGTCAATGCGGTAGAGAAGATCAAGCAGGCCGGAAAAGTACGGATCGGTGTTTTTGCGGACAAACATCCCTTTGGGTATGTGGATGCCCAGGGTACATTTCAGGGCTATGATGTGTACTTTGCCCACCGCATCGCCCAGGATCTTTTGGGCGACGAGAACGCCATAGACTTCGTAACCGTGGAACCTGCAAGCCGGGTGGAATATCTTGAGTCGGACAAGGTGGATATCATCCTGGCCAACTTTACGGTAACTCCCCAGCGGGCAGAGGTGGTGGACTTTGCCCTGCCCTACATGAAGGTTGCGTTGGGCATCGTGTCGCCGGATGCAGAGCCTATTACGGAGATTTCCCAATTAATCGGGAAAAAACTCATCGTCATCAAGGGGACCACTGCGGAAACCTATTTTACGGAAAACTACCCTCAGATTGAACTGGTCAAATTCGATCAGATTTCGGAAGCCTTTAATGCGCTGAAGGACGGCCGGGGAGCGGCCCTGTCCCAGGACAATACCCTGCTTTTCGCCTGGGCGATTCAGAACCCTGGTTTTTCCACCCGTATCGGTTCCATCGGAAGCCTCGACACCATTGCCCCGGCAGTACGGAAGGGCAACAAGGCCCTTCTGGATTGGCTTAACCAGGAAATCCGTACCGGCGTGGGCCCTTCTTTTTTCCACGATGATTACCGGGCCACCTTGCTTCCTGTCTACGGCGACACGGTTGATCCCGAATCGGTGGTGGTTGAACAGGGTGTGGTGCAATAGGTCGTATGATTCAGGTAAATATGTTTATTCTGCGGAATGAAGGGCAAAGAAGTTATTTGTGTTGAAGCTACGCTGTTTTTTTAAGGCGGGAACCAGTCCCGCCTGAGTATCGTCGATGGTTTTCATATATTTTAAGGAGTATTCAAATGAAACAGGGTATTTTACTAGGGCTGCTCGCAGCAGCGGCGATAAGTGGTTTGAGTGCCCGTGCTCAAAAAGAACCGGTGGGTCCCTCTGGAGCAGCAGGTCCAGCGGAACAAAAGGTACTTCGTATAAGCAAGCAATACGGCATAAATTATTTGCCTTTGATCGTGCTGGAAGGACATAAACTGATAGAGAAAAACGCCCAAGCGGCTGGTCTGGGAGAGGTGAAGGTGGAGTGGGTTACCTTTGGCGGGGGAGCCACTGCAAACGACGCGTTACTTTCCGGTAATGTGGATTTAATATCCGGCGGCGTTGCGCCTGCCCTTATCCTGTGGGATAAAACAAAAGGGGCCGCCAAATTACTGGCTGCTTTGGATCGCTCTCCCCTGATACTCAACAGCACGAACCCTGATGTGAAGGGCATCCAGGATTTCTCGGAAAAAGATAAAATCGCGGTTCCCTCGGTCAAGGTCTCCATTCAGGCCTTGACCCTCCAGATCGCCGCAGCCAAGGCATTCGGCCAGGAACAGTACGACCGGATTGACCCCTGGACCGTGGCGCTGCCCCATCCAGACGCACTGGTAGCCCTCACCTCAGGGAAGTCGGAGATTACCGCGCACTTTACCAACGAACCTTTCGCCAGCATAGAACAGCAGAATCCTCAGGTTCATCAAGTTTTCAGATCCTACGATGTGTTTGGCAGCCCCCATACGGCCAATCTGATTACCACCTCTGAACGATTCTACCATAATAACCCGCAGCTTGTTTCAGTCATTATCAAATCCCTGAATGAGGCTGATGCCTGGATACATGCGCACAAACACGAGGCAGCCCTCCTGTACCTTTCGGTAACCAATTCCAAAGAACCGGTGGAACTGATAGAAGGGATCCTCAATAATCCCGATATCACCTATACCACCAAACCCCTTAACATCAATTATTACAGCGACTTTCTGTATGCGGTAGGCACCATCTCGACCAAACCGGAAAAGCAGGAAGACCTATTCTTCCCGAAGGTTTTTGAGTAAGCCGTGGAGGACCCCCTGATTTCCGGAGGCCTTGGAGTTGCCCCTCCAAAGCCTCCGGTTCCTTTTCTGGAGGTGCGGAATTTAACCCTCCAGTATAAGACCGCCCAGTATCTGGTAACCGCAACTGTAACCTGGCACGAAAAATAAGAATTTTTTGCACGGAAAGTAAGAATTCGCCGGTCAGAATTTGCACGAAAAATAAGAATTTTATTGCTAAAAAATAAAAAAATCCCCACTATGAG
>JAIRNP010000186.1 GCA_031258005.1 Treponema sp. | reverse complement strand
ATCACCATAAAGGCAAGGACGGACGTAACCTGCACCGCGACGCCCTACCGGGTGGCGGATGTAAAGGGCTTTTTCGCGGAGGAGGGGCTCAAAATCGAGTTTACCGGCCAGTTGGGGGAGGGACAGACCCTGCTCCCCACGGTCCTGAACGGCACCAACGACATTGGCGAGGCCCACCCCAACGGGCTTGCCACCTACATCAACGAGGGCGCGGCGATAAAGGCCGTTACCCTCAATATTATCGATCCCCCCGTGGAATTTGATTCCAAGTACCGGCACATGAGGTTCTATGTGTCCCCCAATTCGGGGATCAAAACCCTGGCGGATCTGGCGGACTACAAGGGCGGCGGCCCGGTGATCATCAACGGCCGGGCCCCCGCCTGCACCACCTTCCTGGCGGCCAAAATTTTTGAAAACAACGGGCTGGACAGGAACAGAATAGAGTTTGTGGCGCTGGCCTCGGACGCGGCGGCGCTCCAGGCGGTGGAACAGGGAAATATCGACATAGCCTTTGTGCATCCTCCCTTCTATTATCTTGCGGAGCAGACGGGACTGGTGTTTATCGCGGATTCCGTTGACACCGGGCTTGGCGCGGCCGCGGGGACCTATGTGTACTACTTCACGGAGGAGTTCATCGAAACAAACCCGGCGGTGGTGCAGAAATTTGTAAACGCCATTAAAAAGGCCCAAAAGTTCGCAAACGAAAACCCCCAGGAAGCCCTGGAAATAACCGCCAATGCCATCGAAAGGGAAGTAAACGCTGTGCACTATTACTACGAGGGGAACGGTTTCCCCGCGGAGTACATTACCCCCTGGATTGTGGATCTTGAAAACGAGGGCGCGATAGAAAAAGGCGCCATCACCGTCAACGACCTGGTGACTTTCCAGTTTGAGCCCAGGAGCTAGGCCATGGGCGGAGCTCTAGCGGCCAAAGCGGCCGCGATCTTTAACGTCATCGCGGGGCCCGAAACAAGCGCCCCCGCGGGGGCAACCGGGGCCGCCGGAAAAATTGAAATTCACGGCCTGTCCCGATCCTTTAAACCGAAGGGAAACGCGGCGATCCGGGGGGAACGGTTTTTTGCCCTCAGGGATTTTAATTTGGAAATCAACAGGGGCGAATTTATAACCATCGTGGGCCCCTCGGGGTGCGGCAAATCAACGCTGCTGGATCTTTTAATCGGCCTGAGCCGTCCGGACGAGGGACAGATACTGATCGACGGGAAACCCGTAAACGGCCCAGCCTTTGACAGGGGAATTGTGCTGCAGGGCTACGCCCTGTTTCCCTGGAGGACCGTAAGACGCAACGTGGAGTTCGGCCTGGAGATTAAGGGAACGCCGGGAAAGGAGCGCAGGGCAAAGAGCGATCACTTTATAAAACTTGTGGACCTGGTAGGCTTTGAAAACCACTACCCCCACGAGCTTTCCGGGGGGATGCAGCAGCGGGTCGCCATTGCCCGCGCGCTTGCCTACGACCCGGAAGTTCTGCTGATGGACGAGCCCTTCGCTGCGGTGGACGCGCAGACCAGGGAAACCATGCAGGACGAGATCCTTGCCATATGGGAAAAGACGGGCAAAACCATCATCTTTGTCACCCACAGCATTGAAGAAGCCGTGGTCCTGGCGGACCGGGTCGCGGTTATGAGCCGTCAGCCCGGCGCGGTAAAAACGGTTGTCACCGTCAATCTGCCCCGCCCGCGGCGCATCGGGGATGTGCGGAACACCGTCGAGTTCGGCGACCTGACAAGCCGGGTGTGGGAACTGCTGCAGGACAAGGAGCCCGCCGTGCTTGCCTATCAAAGCGGCGCGGGAATTTAAAGGCGCAGGTTCCGCAAACCGCGGTTTGCGGAGCTCATTTTATGGAGGGAACCATGACGCCAAAAGAAGTGTATAGGGCGGTTGTCAATTTTGAGGAGCCGGACAGGATGCCCCTGTCAATTTCGGCGCACGACATAGTGCGCAGGCAGCGGGGCCTCACCCTTGAACAGTATTACTGTCTGCCGCCAAAGGAGCAGGCGGAATTCTCCCTGGAGGTGCACCGGACCTACGGCGGGGATGTCATACGGGCGGGGTTTAACGGAACCCTGGCAATAAAGGCCATGGGCGGGAAAGTTAAATTCCGCGACAAGGGCCACCCCGATGTTGAGGAGCCCTTTGTCAAGGCGATTTCGGATCTTGACAAAATAAACCTCGACGCGATAAAGCAGGATTTTCATTACCAGGTTTGCAGGGAAACGTCAAAAGAGCTTGTCGCCCTCGCGGGGGAGGAATACTGTATTTCCACCGGCTCCTGGGGGCCCTTTACCCAGGCGGGGCTTCTCTTTGGCGCGGAGCCCCTCATGCGAAACTGCCTGCGCGACAGGGAAGCGGTGTACGCGCTCCTCGATTTTACCTTCGAGCTTATCAAGGCCTATTCGGAGGAAATTATCGATCTGGGCATTGACGTGGGAACCCTCGCGGATCCTTCCGCTTCCGGGGACATGGTTTCCAAAAAAACCTTTGAAGAATTTGCCCTGCCCTGGCTGAAAAAAACCTTCGACTGGTATAAGTCCAAGGGGCTTTCCACCAGCCTGCACATCTGCGGCAATGTTACGGACAGGCTGGATTTGCTGCCCGAATCCGACACGGATCTTATGTCCCTGGATTATAAGGTAAGCATGGAAAGGGCCGCGGAAATTCTGGGCGGCAAAATTGTCATAGGCGGCAACGCGAATCCCGCGGGGGCGCTTATGACCGGAGACCGGGAGGAAGTGCGCAGGGCCTATCTGGATATTTTTGAACAGGTCGGGGACGCTCCCTATGTGCTTATGGCCGGCTGCGGAATCCCCGCGGGGGTGCCTATTTCCAACATAGAGGTTATGCGGGACCTCGCCTACAGCGCCGTTCCGCATTATAAAACCGGCGCCAAAAAAAAGGCTCAACAGGAAGGGTAGAAAATTGCTTGCAGGTAAAAGGGCTGAAAAAATTACTAAAACGCCTGTGGAAGCGTTGTTGTTTCTCAATAATAAGCTGATGAGCGTTTATATGCTTATCCTGTTTATCGCCCTGTGGCAGGCGGCGCCGGCCCTGGGCTGGGTCAACCCCGTGTTTATCCCCGCGTTCTCCACCGTCCTGCGCGGGGCCGTGGAAATGAAAGCGGGGACGCTGCTTTTGCATATAGGGACAAGCCTGTGGCGGATTGTCACAGGGATGCTGTTCTGTATGGCCCTGGCCCTGCCCTTCGGCTTTATCCTGGGCGGCGCCCTGCCAAAGACAGCGACGGCCCTCAGGGCGTTAATGAATTTCCTTGCCCAAATTCCGCCCTATATTTTATACGCGGTGGTTGTTATTGCGGCGGGCCCCGGGGAAACCGCCATCGCCTTTGTTATTGTATGGTCCGCGTTCTGGCCCGTGCTGTTTACCGTCATAGAGGGGGTAAAGGAAATTGACCCGCGCCTCATCCGCTGCGCCAAAGCCATGAACGCCCATACCGTTCAGATTTTCTTTAAAGTGGTGTTTCCCGCGGCGTTTCCGAATTTGATGCGCGGCTTGCGGCAGGGCTTAACCCTGGGTTTTATTATGCTGATCGGAGCGGAGAGCATGGGCGCCAAATCCGGCATAGGCTTTTTGATTCACAACGCCCAGGTGATGGGGCACATAAGCCGCATCTATCTGGGCGCGCTGCTGTCGGCTGTGCTGGGATTTTTGCTCAACTTCGCGACGGGCCGCATTGAAAAAAAACTCGTGGTCCGGAAGGAGGAGGAAAATGAAAAAGCCCCGGCTTGAATTGGTAAAAAAGAGACAGGAATTCATAAAAAACATCCTTCTGTCCCTCATTCCCATCGCGCTGTTTTTTCTGTTCTGGCAGTTTGCTTCGGCTCAAATTCCAAAGGGCGTGCTTTCCTCCCCCACCCGCGTAGCGCAGGGAATGTACAGGGCCTTTGCGGACCCAAAGAGAGAAATACTGAAGCATACGCTTATCAGCCTTAAACACATAGGCCTGGGTTTTCTCCTTGCGGGAATAGCCGGGGGGGTGCTGGGATTTATGTTGGGCACCTTTTTCAAGCCCCTGGAAAGGCTGTTTTTGCCGTTTTTTCATATATGTGAAAAACTCAATCCCTTTGCCGTCGTTCCTGTTTTCATGCTGCTCTTTGGAATAGGCGCGAAACAAAAAGTGGCGGTGGTATTCTGGGCCTGTCTGTGGCCGGTGCTGTTTAACATACAGGAAGCCGCAAAAAGCGTGGACACAAATCTTATAAAAGCGGCGAGAACCATGGGGGCGGGGCGCTTAACGCTATTTTGCGCGGTAATTCTGCCTTTCACCCTGCCCAGCATTTTTACGGGCTTCCGCCTGGCGGTGCGGGTGGCGTTTTTTATGATTGTCATGTCTGAACTTTTGGGTGCGGCCGCCGGGCTTGGCTGGTATTATATGGCGCAGGTAAACAGGTACAAGCTGGATTTGATGTACGGCACGATTCTCTACATCACGCTTATGACAATTTTTGCCAGCTATCTCCTGGGGCTTTTGGAGAAACGCTTCTTAACCTGGAAACAGAAGAATTTTTAGCGCCGATGCCTCCGGTCCGGTTCGTGGCTTTCCTCTTTTTTCTCCCTGCCTTTTATGCGACGATAAAAAGGTATGGCACAATCCCCCCTCCGGCTTCTGGTCGCAGCGGTCTTTTTCAGCCTCTGGGGGCCGCTTTTTGCCGGGGAGGTGACCAGCACCGTTCGCGGCGCGGACCTGGATATACCCCTGGAGGGCGCCGTGATCCATTCCTGGGACGGCGAAGAATACCTCTGCGATGAGGACGGCAGGGCGATGCTGCCGGTTCCCCAGGGCCGGCAGGTAATCCCGGTTACGGGAACCAAACGGTCCAGGATTTCGCCTCGGCCCGGCTTGCTGATACTCCTGGTACGTGTTTTCTATAATTGCCTTTCTCCTGTTCATAATTAACGTGAGTTCGATAGAATCCGCGAATAAACGCTGATTTCAGCGAATTATTCGAATACATTCGCGTAATAGCGGACTAAAGTCCGGCGGACTTTTTTCTCTCTGTCGAACTCACGTTTATTAGGCCGAACTTCGAGTTTTAAATTTCACCGCCAAGTCGAAGAAGTCGAATAAGTTTTTAGCGCCAAATTGTTCTTTTTTCCTTCCTTCTTCGACTTATTCGACTTTGCGGTGAATAAATAAGGGCGAATTAGTCGAAACTCGACATTCGGCCTATTATATTCCGGGCCAGATTTTTAGTTATGAGGCATCCCCCTTTTCGGCCAGATTTTATTTTTAGGCATTACGGCCCCGGGGCGTATCCGGGGGTTCTTGACGCCGGACTCTGCCGGAAACTATGCTTAAACCAGTGGCAGTAATTCCCAGACGGCTTGGTTTGTTGGTTCTCCTCCTTTGGTGCTGCGGGTTTTCTGTTGGAATAGAGGCCCAGGAAGCCCTTCGTATGCATACCCTGATTACCCTCCTCAAGGAACGGCAGATTCCCTTTGAAGAACGATCCCTCTTGGCCGATTATGGGGGATTTGGTTCGTCGGTGCATGTGGCGCTGCCGCATTCCCCCCATCCTGAGGCTGACGGGCTTGAAACCCTGGTGCTGGGGATCCCCCTATCCGGCGCCGAAGCAGAAGACGGCTCCGGGGAACTGTCCTTTGGAGTGGAACTGGGGTTGGCTTTTATCGAGTATATACGTACCCAGGGTTCCGCCATACGTATCCGGGTTGCGTTTCTCGGCGATGAAGTCTCCCAACTGCCGCGGGATCACCGGAAAGTATCCCATCTCGGCCTGGAAGACCTCTGCGCCACGGTGGATAACCCTGAGCGCACCTTGTTAATGTACCTGGACATAGATACGGCCCCCCAATCCCTGGTGGTCCATCACGGAAGCGGGAAGTATATCGCCGCGCTGACCCTGCTGGAATCCCTGGTGAAGGTATGGGATTCCCGGCATGTCCCCTATCGTTTGGCGGTTACGTTTAACGAACTGTACCGGCTGAATCTGGTAGAAGGGCCGGAGGTCATGAACCGTATCGTGAAACAAGACATACATGCCCTCTATATCACCGGTTCACCGGAAAAGAAGGAACGAGTCGGCCTGCCCTTGGGGATCAGGGAAGCTCCCCCTGAGGCTTACCCCCTCCTTTCACGAGAGTATCTCGCCGCGGTACTCGCCGGATATGCCGATTCCCTCCACTGGGCAACGGGAAATCTGGACTATCATTACATTATTATCAATTGTTTAGGGAACTATTTTTTTATCCCGGAAGACCTCACGGTGATCCTCTTCATGCTGCTTATGGGGGCCCTCTTTTTTCTGTTTCTGGTCTATTCGATCATATACCGTACCATAGTGGTTGTTCAGTGGCGTATATTCCTCCGTTATTTCTGGATACCCCTTATCTTTCTCGCCTTCCTGGTGATTGCCCTTGAGGCCGCAGGCTCCTTGATCGCCCTGGCGGCAAAACACTATAACCTGCCCCTTTCCCTGGCAGACTATGGCAGGGCAGGATTCAAGCTGGCGCTGGCCCTCTTGTTTCTTTCCCTGTTCTTTCCCCTGCTGGATTTCTTACACATACCGAGAAAAGCCAATCTCTACGGTAATGCCGCGGTGATCCTGGTGAGCCTGGGGGTGTTTATCGCCGCAGGGCTGAACATCACCTTTATACCGGTCTTTATGTGGGTGCTGCTGTTTACCTTTTTGGGCGCGGTCATACCGATTCCGGCGCTGGTATACCTGTGCGCGCTGATTACCCCCTTGCGGGCCCTGGGGCTCCTCCTCCAGTCTGCCTCAGGAAGGCTGGCTGCCCTATTCTTCGCTGAAAATTGGGTCATCTCCTTCTACCTGGCGATTATAACCCTTCCGTTTATGCTCATCCTGGAACGGGGCACCGCCCTTTTGAAGCGGCCCCGGCAGAAGGCCAAAGGTTCTTTCTTCCTCCAACGCCTCATTCCCTCTCTGGTGCTCATAAGCGGCACCCTGGGGGGCCTGGTTTTTTATACCCGGCAACTGGGCATGCAGCTTCCCCCGGCACCGGTGAGGCGTACTATTATTGAAGCGGAAGGGATTGAAACTGCTTTTGATGAACCCGCTGCCGGGGAAGCGCGGTACGCCGCGCCGATCCTGAGGATAAGGAGTAGTACCCTGCCCTTTCTGGAGAGACAGACCCTGAGGATCACCCTGGAAGCCCGGGGAACCCCCCGGTGTTTTGCCCTGTACCTGGAGCCGGAAGCAGGAACCCTGCCGGTGATCTATGCGGCACCCATGCCTTTTGAGTTGAACCATGAGCAGAATTCGATTTGCTTTATCCTGGGGGAAGGGCCGCCTAATCCTTTTACGACGGAAATTGTCCTGCCCCGGGATTTTTCCGGGTTCCTGCGGGTAGAAGTTCTGTACCATTCCTGGGATCCCGCCATTGATACGCTGCCCCCGCCGGAACGGGATGATTATGTCCTGCAGGTGATCAAACGGGTTCCCCTCCCAAATTCAGCCTAAGCGAAAAGAAACCGCCCGGCTATCGTTACGAGCGATGGGGGAAAGGTTTCCGAAGGAACGGCCCTTGCCCCATCGTAAAGTCCCCCGGCTTCATTCAGTCGGCACTGAACAGGAGGGACTCCTGCCGGCCCTCCGGGTAGCGGGTGTACAGGCTCAGTTTCCCCTGGAAGAGGTCCCAATGGCTTACCTTTTCAAGACAGGCACAATACGCCGGCTCTTTCAGTCCCGGAACGTCTTTGAGGCTCATCAGCAGCGTACCAGCGATGGCCTGAGAGGAATTCCTGAGGGCTTCAGGCCTTTCAGCCCCTCATCGCGGTTTCTATGGGAGTGTCCTTGCTATACCCTTGAGGTATGCCGAAAAAAACGGTACCTTGTGGTATACTATACGTATCTACCAATGGAGGGCCCTATGATAATCAGCCGTATTATGACCAAGAATCCGATCTTTGTGCATCCTGACGTATCGGTGCACGACGCCCGGTCCCTGATGGACAGGGTAAAAATAGGCCGTCTGCCGGTGCTCGATAAGAACCATAAGCTCATCGGCATCGTAACCCGGAAAGACCTGCTCAAGGCCGCCCCTTCCTTAGCCACGAGCCTGGATATCTATGAAATAAGCTATCTCCTTTCCAAGCTCAAGATCGAAGAAATCATGGTAAAGCAGGTCATTACCGTAGCGGAAAACGAGGTGGTAGAGGAAGCCGCCCGGATCATGGCGGATAAGGATATAAGCTGCCTTCCGGTGATGCGGGGACCGCTCCTGGTGGGCATTATCACCGGGACCGATCTCCTGCAGGTATTTATCAATGCTTTCGGCGCCCGCCACCCCGGGGTGCGGATTACCCTCTCGATGGGTGAACGCCCGGGCCAGTTGGCGAAACTGGCCGGAGCCATCGCGGAAAAAGGGGGCAACATCGTATCTTTTGTTTCCGCTGAAGGGGATAACCTCTCCTACCGGCGGGGAACCTGCAAAATATCCGGTATAAGCTCTGAAGCTATAGAAGCTATCATACAAACCATCCCTGAAACGGAATTGGAAGATATCCGGGAACTCTAAAGCCCTGGCTGCTCCTGCCTGCGTTCCCGGGTACTTACGGGAATACTTTAGAAAAGGGCAGCCTAAAGAATTGTTTTTTTTAACCGATTAATGTAGTAAGTAGGCCTCTGGCAAAACGCGAACCCAAGGTTCGATGTTAGTTTTGCAAGAGCCTCAAGTATAAGGAGATTGAGGTGGCCTCATTCGGAAAACCCCGGGTTCTCGGCAAGATAATCGTGCTCTTACTGCTCATCTTGGTCCTTGCCGGAGGAGGATTCGTATGGTTCGATTATCTCCAGGTGATCGATGCTAAGACCCTGTTATCCCCGCTCTATCGTTTCATAGGCCGGGAAGGCCGTAAGAGCAGCGGGCCCCTTGTGGATGATGAGCTGCTTTCCCTGGATGCGGAACGGCTTGCCATACGGCTGGAAGCCTTGGAGCTGCGCAGCCTGGAACTGGAAAAACAGGAACAGGATATCCAGAGCCGGCGAGGTGAAATAGAACAAATGGCCCAGGCATTGGAAGAGCGGCAGAAAGCCCTGGATGAACGGGAAACTTCTTTCACCGCCTTGATGCAAGCCGCGGAAACGAAGAGTAGCAATGTGGAACAGGTTGCCCGGTACTTGACCGGTATGCCTCCCCAACAAGCGGTGGGTATCATTACCGAAATGGAAGATCAGGACGCTATCGACGTGTTCAGGCAGGCTGAAGCCTTGGCCCAGGCGGAAGGAACCGCATCTATCGTCTCCTATTGGATGTCCCTCTTACCCGCCGACCGGGCCGCAGCGTTACAGCGGAAGATGGTGGGGAGACCTGCTACCCTTAACTGAGGATCGTACCGGTTGTTCCAGGCAGGGGAAACAATGCGCTATGGGGTGAGTCAGTTTCAAAGCTCGGTCAGTACGGACTGCCGAGGGCTTCTGAAAAAGCGGTCTCGCATCCGCTTTTTCTCTCACCATTAAGGCGGCGGGTTC
The DNA here is from genome assembly GCA_031258005.1 of Treponema sp. Lineage (GTDB taxonomy): Bacteria > Spirochaetota > Spirochaetia > Treponematales > Breznakiellaceae > JAIRLU01. Next base: position 31,859 of record JAIRNP010000186.1, on the reverse strand, counting down.
AACGTGGGACAGGTTGAACCCGCCGCGGTAACAATACAAAAATGGTCGAAGTTTGATAAGCTCCGGGCATAGTATGAGGAGGCTGGGTGATGATGCACATATCTCCCCGGATGTACAGTTCGGATGGTTCCCTTGAGGGAATGAGCGGGGTGGATGAGCGAGGAGAACCCCCATCGCTTAGCCCTAAGCAGGGTCAGGGAAAGTCCTCTAAACAGGACAAGGTCGATTTTTTTGCTCGACTCCTTGAAGGGCTGGTCAAGAATAGTCCAACCGGAAGGGGCCTTACCTTGTCTGTTCTGGGGGAGGGCCCGCAGCCGGAAGCAGCCCAAGCCGGCGGTGAACCTCAGGGAAACGCCTCGAAGAAAAATCAGCACAAAAAGGCCCGCGTATCCGGCGGAGAAACCCGGGAAGGAGGAAGGTCTCGTTCTGGGGAAGGGGCACAGGGCCGGATCCTGCGCGGCAGGAATAACCAGGATCCGGGAGGGTCGTTTTCTTTGCTGCTTGTTCAGGAAGGACCAGTTCCTGACCAGGCCGGTCCCCAGGTACTGCTTCAGCAAAAAGACCGCCTCCCTTTGTTGCGCCGGCAAACGGATAAGCCCCGCCTTGCTTCAGCCGCCGGTTCCCGGACAGAAACGGGAGCCGGGGATCCCCAGGTGCAGACCGAAACCGCGGGTAAGGACACCGGTTCCCCGGGGAGTATTTCCACGCTCAAGGTGCATAATCGGCATATTCAGGATAGTACGGACGTTGAAAAGGCAGGCGCTTCCAAGGCAGGGCTCTTTCGGGCAAGTCAGTCCCCAGATACGCACCTGAAGCCCTCGCCGGATCCGCGACCGGTGATGGAGGCCGGTGAAGAACCTGCCCGGAAGGGCCTCAAAAAGGATGCGGATGTCAAGGCCCGGGATAAACGCCGGGATCGAACGGACCTTCGGGATCTCCGTTCCCAGGAAAGGGCGGATTCTGTTTCGGGGTCTCTGGTTCCCGGGGAGACAAAATCAGCAGGAGAAACCAAAACCCTGGAACTTACGGTGGACCTCCATACCGAGACCCCCGATCGGGAAGCCCTGCCGGCTTCGCGGGACAGCCCCCTCACCGGCAGTTTCGAGGATCTCCTCGCCCGGGAACTTTCGCAAAATCTCAACGGGGATATTGTCCGGCAAGCCCAGGTGGTGTTGCGGGATGGGGGCGCGGGGACCATACGGCTTGCCCTGAAACCGGAATCACTGGGAAATGTAAAGATACAACTTGAACTAGCCGAAAAGAAGATAACAGGGCACATTATCGTAGAAAGTAATGAGGCGCTTCGAGCATTTGAACGGGAAATACATTCCTTGGAACAGGCGTTTAAGGATTCAGGCTTTGGAGAGACCAGCTTGGATACGGCCTTGGCCTCAGGGAGGGACGGGCAGGGAGGAAACCCCCGGCAGAGAGACCCCTCAGGGCCGTTCTTTTCAGAACGCTTTGCCCTGTCTACCTATAATACGGCCTCGGAAGGGGAAGCAGGCTTCATAGCAGCCGGGAACGTATCGGGGCATATTCCGATTGATATGCTGGTATAAAGGGAGGATGCATTATTATGGAATTTAAAGCTATACTGAGTTCACAAGAACAGGCAGAACGTGCCCAATGGGTGAAAGAACACAACAGCAAGATAAACCAAGGGAAGAATCCGCAGCAGAATCTGGGGAAAGATGATTTTCTTAAACTATTGATTGCCCAGCTCTCCTATCAAGACCCCACGGCTCCGATGGAAGATAAGGAATTTATCGCCCAGATGGCTCAGTTTTCCACCCTGGATCAGATGACCAGTATGGCCACGGATTTTTCCCGGCTTGCCGCGCTCATTGCGGGGAGTGAAGCTACCGGCGTTCTGGGGAAATCCGTGGAAATAGCGGCGGGCGATACGGTTATCCGGGGTACGGTTAAGGCGGTAACCCGAGAGGATAGTCCTAAAGTGTTGGTACAGGGTTCCTATTATTCCTGGAACCAGGTTACTACGGTATTTGAGGAATAGGCTGAACAACCTTTAAGCTAGGGAGTATAGACGATATGATGCGATCATTGTTTGCCGGTGTATCAGGCCTGCAGAATCATCAAACTCGAATGGATGTCATTGGCAATAACATTGCCAATATCAATACGGTGGGTTTCAAAAAGGGCCGGGTTAATTTTCAGGACCTGCTCTACCAGCAGCTTCAAGGCGCTTCCCGGCCTACCGAGGACCTGGGGGGGGTAAACCCGAAAGAAGTGGGTCTTGGCATGTCGATTGCGTCTATTGATACGATCCATACCCAAGGGGCCTTTCAGTCCACGGGGGTAGGGACCGATCTGGCGGTGGAGGGCGCAGGTTTTTTTGTACTGAAAGAAGGGGCTAGTTCCTATTATACCCGGGCAGGGGCCTTTAATGTGGATCAAGCAGGAACCCTGGTGAATCCTGCCAACGGGATGAAGGTTCAAGGCTGGATGGCTCAAGACATACAAGGGGTGCAGACCTTGGATGTTTCCCGGGATGTGGAAGATCTGATAATCCCGGTGGGTTCCAAGGATCCGGCCCGGGCCACCACGATGGTCAACTTCGCCTGTAACCTGGATAAACGGATACCGGAAATCCCTGAAGGAGCCACGGCCCTGGATATTCAGCGGGGAACCTGGAACACCACGATCAAGATCTACGATACCTTTGGCGAGGAGCATAGCCTGCAGGTAGACTTTACCCGGGTGCCCGGTACGGCCAATAGCTGGAATGCTACGGTAACGGTGGATCCGGAAGCCGAGGTGGCTACCAATACGGCTATCGGCCTTGGGGAAGGGGCTCCTGCAGCAGGGGGCGGGGCGGCTTTTACGGTGAATTTCTCTAATAACGGGACCCTTCTCAGCGCGGTAGACGGGGCGGGGAATGAATCCGGCGGAGCAGGCAATGTGATCATGAACGTGGCCTTTGATGTGCAAAACACGGATCCTGATGCGGATGGGGCCCAGGTGCGTCAAGCCTTTGCCTTGAACCTAGGTACCGTGGGGGGCTTTGTCAATTCCATTACCCAGTATGCGGAAGAGAGTTCCTCCAAAGCGGTACTGCAGGATGGGTATTCCATGGGGTACCTGGATAACTTCAAGATCGATTCCAGCGGGATCATTACCGGGGTCTATTCCAACGGCTCAAACCGAACCATCGGCCAGATTGCCTTGGCCAGTTTCACCAATCAAGGAGGGCTGGAAAAGGCCGGGGAAAACCTCTATGCGGTTTCTATCAACTCAGGGGCGGCTAACATTGGACCTTCGGGAATCGCGGGCAAGGGAGGGATCGTCTCCGGTGTCTTGGAAATGTCCAACGTGGATATGGCCGAACAGTTTACCGATATGATCGTTACCCAGCGGGGTTTTCAGGCCAACTCCCGGACCATCCAGACCGCGGATCAGCTCTTGCAAGAACTCTTGACCCTCAAGCGATAATGGGTATATTTAGATGATCAAAGTAACCCGGCTTGACGGAACAGAGTACTATATCAACCCGCATCAAATCGAATCCATGGAACTGAGGCCGGATACCACGATTTTAATGTTATCCGGGAAGTACTTGGTGGTGCGGGAGACCGCAGCGGTAGTTATAGAGCGCATCGTTGCATACCGCCGGCAGATTGGCGGCTTTAAAAATGAGGAGTAAGTACCTTATATGAATCTTTCGACCATAATTGGAATCGTTGGTTGTTTTAGCATGGTGGTTATGGCCATTTTTACCTCTGGAGGCACCATCCTACTCTACCTCGATCTTCCTTCGTTCTTTATGACCGTCATTGGTTCGTATCTTGCGCTTTTTGTCTTTTGCTCTATCCCGGAAACCCTGGGAGTTTTCGGTACCTTGGGACTTTGCATGAAGGTTCCGAACTTTAATGAAGAGGGAATCATCACCAAGCTCCTCGCTTTTTCCGATAAGGCCCGGCGGGAAGGGCTCTTGGCCCTGGAAGAAGAATTGGAAGACCTGGATGATGAGTTTTTGAAGAAAGGGATGCGCCTCGTGGTAGACGGTACTGATGGGGGTATCATTCGGGAACTCCTTGAGAATGAACTGAGCCAAATCCAGGAGCGGCATAGCGGTAAAATCGCGGTGGTAAACATGTGGGGCACCATAGCCCCAGGGCTGGGGATGATAGGAACCGTAGTCGGCCTTATCGCCATGTTGAGAAACCTGGAAGATAAAAGCTCATTAGGCCCTAACATGGCGGTTGCCCTGATGACTACGCTCTACGGGGCGCTGATTGCCAACTTACTCATGATTCCCCTTTCCGGGAAACTGAAAACCCGGGATGCTATGGAAACCAAACTCAAGGAAATGGAAATTGAGGGGATCCTTTCGATTCAGGCCGGGGAAAATACCCGGGTTTTGGCTACGAAGCTCCTTTCTTATCTTACCCCTATAGCCCGGAAAAAAGTAGAACAAGAAGTGCTGAGGGATTAGGGCGGTTTGTTTTCAGGGGACCGTGAAAATACGGGTAATATAAAGAGGGATACGGTATGGCACGGAAAAAAAAAGAAGATGAAGGAGTAAAAGGGGACTGGATTGTAACCTATTCTGATATGGTTACCCTGTTACTCTGTTTTTTCGTCGCCCTTTTTGATACGACTGAAGTGGACCCGGGGCAAATGTCCGCGTTGCTTTCCGCCTTGTCCAATGTAGGGATGGGGAATTCAAGCGGAGGAATGACCTTATCCGAGGGCAAAAGCGTGGAATTGGGGAATACCATCAATACCTTACCTTCGATGGATCGGGGCCGGGTTTTAGGCCAGGCCCTGCGGCGGGCTATGAGCCTTTTCAGCCCGGAGCTTAAGTCCAATAAGGTTCGTATCACCCATGATGAACGGGGGCTGGTGATCAACCTGGCATCGGACGCTTTCTTTGCCCCTGCCAGTGCCCGAATCAACCTCGAAGAAACCCGGGACATCCTGATCCGATTGGCGGGGCTTTTGAATGCTGAGGAACTAGGGGGTAAGAAATTCAGGATTGAAGGGCATACCGATGCGGTCCCGGTAGACCCGGATGGCCCTTGGGAATCGAACTGGGAGCTTTCCACCGCCCGATCCATCGCGGTATTGCATTATTTGACGGATCTCGGGGTGGAGGAAAAGCGCTTTCAGGTGGCAGGATTTGCCGATACCATGCCGATAAGTAAAAACGATACCCCTGAAGGCCGGGCCTATAATCGGCGGGTGGATATCATTATATTGGATGACGGGCATTTGTAATCTTATGGGTAGATCCTCTTTCAGAATTGCAGTTTTGAAAGAGCAGCCTTTAAACCGTTAGTTTTGCAGAAGCTCGAGAGTAAACTATACAGTGGAGGTAACAGGGCATGTCTGATGCACAAGCAACTGAGAATCAGGAAGAAGGCTCTCCAGAGGGAGAGGTAGCTTCTAAGAAAAAAGCTGCCGGCTTAATCGCTTTTTTGCCCCATTTGCTTAAATTTGTAGCGATTGGCCTAGGAGCGTTGATACTGATCGTAACGGTGGTGGTGATTACCTATAATATTCTCAACAAGGGAGGCAGATCTCAGACCGTAGTGCCGGAAAATTCCCCGTATATTGGGAGCAGGCCCCAGTATTCCATGTTTAGCGCTATCGGCATGATCCGGACCCGTACGAAGGATCCGACTCCCTATGCGGTGGTGGTAGACATGATTATCGGGTATGATCTAAATAATGCTCAGGCGGCCACAGAATTAACCGGACGATTGTATGAACTGCGGGATTTTGTCCGGAGTTATTTCGGCAGTAAATATGTGGAAGAACTACAGCCTGAAAATGAAGCCCGGTTAAAACAGGAGATTATAGAACTCCTCAATACCCGGGTGCTTAACACCGCAAAAGTACGGACGATCTTGTTTAACCAGCTTGATGCAATGGAAATGTAGGGTTGGCATGAGACTGACGGCCTTGGGACGGGGGTTTCATTGGCGTTTTGGACGGTTCAGGGCTTGCGATGATTTTGGTGTATAGGGTACATAAAAGGGCGAAGTTCACCACATTGCCGAGGATAGATACGAGGCCGTGTGGCCCAGGGGGAAAAGGGTAACCCTTCAGCGCGGGATCGGGACACCGAGGAACATGATGGGTTGCATTAAAGTGATCGAATGTGGGTAACGTGGGTACCATTCGATTGCATTTTCATACTAGATGGTTTAGGATACGGGTATGACTGAAGTTCTTTCTCAAAATGAAATAGATCAGTTGTTAAGCGCTATTAATGCCGGAGATACGGAGACTGAAGATTTCAAGCCGGCGGCAGATATTCGTAAGATCAAGATCTATGATTTTAAGCGGCCCGATAAATTCTCTAAAGAACAGATCCGAACCGTTTCGATTATGCATGAGACCTTTGCACGGCTCACCACGACCGCCCTTTCTGCGAATCTGCGGAGTATGGTCCACGTCCATGTGGCATCGGTGGATCAGCTCACCTATGAAGAATTTATCCGGTCTATTCCGACTCCCACCACCTTGGCAATCATCAATATGGATCCCTTAAAAGGGAACGCCATTTTAGAGATCGATCCGGCCATAACCTTCTCCATTATTGACCGCCTCTTTGGCGGCACCGGGGAGGGTACCAAGGTCCAGCACGAGCTTACCGATATTGAGACCTCGGTCATGGAAGGGATTATCGTCCGTATCCTGGGAAATATGCGGGAGGCCTGGACCACGGTAATAGACCTGCGGCCCAGGCTCGGTCAGATCGACACTAACCCTCAGTTTGCCCAGATTGTACCCCCTACGGAAATGGTGGTCCTCGTTACCCTGGAGACCAAGGTGGGAGAGGTAGAGGGGATGATGAATTTCTGTATACCCTACCTGACCATTGAACCGATAATCGGTAAACTCTCAGCTCAGTTCTGGTATTCATCAGTACGGCGAGGGACCACCACGGAAAATCTAAATATCCTCAAGGAAAAGCTGGCAGGTGTCGATGTTAATGTAGTAGCGGAGATAGGGACGATTCAGATATCGGTACGGGATGTATTGGATCTCCGGGCAGGGGATGTGATCTGCTTATATAATACGAAGATAGGAGATCCGTATTCCCTTAATATCGGTAACAAGAAGAAATTTCTCTGCCGGCCGGGGATTATTGGAAAAAAAATGGCGGTCCAAGTTATTAAAAAAATCGCAGAAATAAAACAAGAAGATTTTATAGAGCTTGCATCTGAGGGGGAGGAAATGCTATGAGTGACGGTACACTTTCGCAAGCTGAACTTGATGCATTATTGGCTGGAACGGGAGAGAGTCCTGTAGCCGTTGCAGGAGGTAACGACCATGAACGGCAGCTTTTGCAAAATTTTCTCGTTTCCTCAGCAGACAGCCTGAGCGCTAATTTTTCACAATTAACGGCTACCGAAGTTTCGCTCAAAGGGCCTGAGGTATCCTTCACCAGTCAGGATGCGTTGCTGGAACAGCTTCCCGATATGGTTACGGTGGTCAAAGCGGATTTTAATGCCGGTTTTCCTGGCGAACACCTGTTTATTATAGGAGAGGACACGGCCAAGGCGATTGCGGCCCGGATGACCCAGGAAGAAGATATTCAGATGGACGCCATGGCCCTTTCGGTCATTGGGGAGCTGGTGTCCAACCTAGTGGGAACCCAGATTACCGCTTTGACTAAAGAGACCGGTAATAAGTCCATTGCCTCGGTTTCTCCTGAGGCAAGTACTGTGCCTAAAGCGGTAGCTGCGTTACCGGGGGGTGATTTTACCGCTGCTCTGTATCACCTTGATCTGGGGGACGGAAACGCCCAACAGTTCTGGGAAATATATGGTTCTAGGGTATCAGAAAGTATTGCTCGTTCTTTGGATAAGGTTCCGGTTGCCGGATCTTCGCCGCCTCCGAGGACCAGCGGTATGTCTGCTAGGGGAGGGGGCATGTCAGGTATAGGTAACAGTGGGATGATAGGGCAGCCGGCACAGGTACAATCAGTACAATTTCCTGGTCTTACACCGCATCCCACGGTTCATGAGCAGGGAAATATCGGTCTTATCATGGATGTTTTCATGGAAATGACCGTGGAATTGGGTCGTACCAAGAAACTTATCAAGGAAATTTTGGGAATGGGAGAAGGTACTATCATCGAGCTGGATAAACTTGCCGGTGAACCGGTGGATATTTTAGTGAATCATAAACTTATCGCTAAAGGCGAAGTGGTAGTTATTGATGAAAATTTTGGCGTGCGGGTCACCGAAATTGTTTCTCCTATGGAACGTATGCAGGATTGAACTCTTCGGAAATCGGGAGGCTTTGTGCGATCAAGCTTCTGTCCTAGGGACGGATAGTGGAAACGTACTTTTATCCAGGGCAGCTTGTTGAGACCGGATACGGGTTTGTTATGAGATACTATGCGTACCGGTATGCACCTCGCGAACCGGTATGGAGGCAGGAGCATAGCTTTTTGTAGTTCAGTTATGGGGGAGGGGAAAAAACTGGGATCCTTTCGTATAATCATAGTCGTCATGGTATGTATCGGTAGTCTCTGGACAGGCAGCATTGAAGTATCCGCACAAACCTCGGATGCCCTGCCGGGAACGGCGGAACGTACCGATCCTCAAGGGAACCCGGTTCGTTTAGGAGAACAGGCAATCCCCTTAGGAGCAGCCCCTCCGGTGGATATCCCTGCTAATCAAGGGGCGGTTTCTTTTTTTACGATCCTTCGGATGATCTTGGTGCTTGCCCTGGCTGCAGGGGCGATTTATGGACTGGTGTTTTTGCTCAAACGCCTTTCCCGTCCTCCTGAGCAGAAAGATCCCTATCTCAAGGTATTGGCAGGGGTCCATCTCGGATCCAATCGTTTTGTTCATGCGATAGCCTTAGGTTCTCAAGCCTGGCTGGTGGGAGCGAGTGAGGGGGGGGTCTCCCTCATAGCCGAGTTAAACGATCGGGAAACCATAGACGCCATGCTCCTGGATGCCTCCCGCAAGCACGCCGAACCTGGAGAAGGGAAAGGCCTTGATTTCGCACAACTGCTTCGCCGTTTGGGGGGAGAAGCGGGGCCGGATCCTCAAGCCAAACTCAAGGCAGAAAATGTCCGTAAACGGCGGGAACGGTTGAAGGGGCTTTAGGTGTACCGGGGTAAGGTTGTGCGGGTAGGGTGTTTGGGTCTCTTGTGTCTCCTGGGGCTGGTGAGGGTACCCGTGGGACATGCCCAAACGTTTCCGGCTATGGGAACGTCTGGAACCGTAAGCATCCCGGATCCTCCTGCAAATCCGGTGATTCCTTTCATTGATCTCTCGATCCGGAACCCGGAAACGGGGCAGGAAGTTGCCTTTTCGCTCCAACTGCTCCTGCTTATTACGGTTCTTTCCCTGGCTCCCAGCATCATCATCCTGATGACCAGCTTCCTGCGGATTTCTATTGTCTTGGACTTTATCAAGCGGGCCTTATCCCTCCAACAGGTTCCGCCGAATCAGGTACTCTTGGGGATATCCCTGTTTTTAACGGTTTTCATCATGTGGCCCACCTTTGAAACCATCTACGAGGACTCGGTGCAGCCCCTGGCAGAGGGAACCATTTCCGTGGAGCAAGCCTATCGAGCTGCGGAAGGGCCGCTGCGGCTCTTTATGTACAATCAAATGCGGAATCATCCCGATACTATCCGGCTGTTTATGGCGATGCGGGGCCTTGAACGGCCGGAAACCTTGGCGGACGTGCCTACCTATGTGCTGATTCCCGCTTTTATTTTGAATGAATTAACCGTAGCCTTCAAAATAGGGATACTCCTCTTTATCCCCTTTATCGTGATCGATATGGTGGTGGCCAGCGCCCTCATGTCCATGGGGATGATCATGCTGCCTCCGGTGATGATTTCCATGCCTTTCAAGCTCATCCTCTTCATTCTCGTGGATGGGTGGGGACTCTTGACGGATCAGTTGATCCGTTCTTTTATATAGGAAACAGGGATGAGTATCGGTGAAATAACGACCCTCTTGCGAGGAGGGATCCTGGAAGTCCTCTTGTTGGCGGCTCCCCTGCTTTTTTCCGCGCTGGTGGTGGGCCTGGTGGTGGCCATACTGCAGGCCACCACCTCGATCCAGGAACAGACCCTCACCTTTGTCCCGAAAATTATCGCTATTCTCCTCGTGCTGGCGTTTTTGGGAGGATGGATGTTTTCTTCTTTGGAGGATTATACGATCCGGTTATTCCGGATGATTCCAGACATGGCGCGGTAATGAAGCCGCGGGGAACGGAGACAAGGGTGAAAAACGGAAAAGAAATGGGAAAAAATGATTGAAGAACTGCTGAGGCAAGGGCCGGTTTTTATACTGATCGCGGTCAGAGCCCTGGCTCTGATCGAAACGGCCCCGCTCCTATCCTCTTCGGCGATTCCTCAGGTAGCAAAGCTGGCATTAGCCGGCTTTGCGGCCTATGCGGCCTTCCCCGCAGCCGGGGAAACCCTGGGGGCAGTGGCCGGGGATATACCTCCTTATAGTCTGAGCTTTTTGCTTCTGGTGATAGGAGAAGGCATTATCGGCCTTATCATGGGTTTCTTTCTTACCATTATATTTTCAGCCTTTGCCACGGCGGGGCAGTTCTTCTCCCTGCAGATGGGCTTTGGAGCCTCGGAAACCTTCGATCCCCTGGCCCAGGTAGAAAATCCGCTCATGGGCCAATACCTTAATTTGGTGGCCATGTTGGTGTTCCTTTCTATGGGGGGCTTTCAGGCGCTCTTCCTCGAAGGGTTTTGGCATTCGCTGCAATCCATCAGTATCATGCACCTTATAGCCGGCAGGGACGCGGTGATGCGTATGCTCCTTTCAAGTCTTTCCCGGTTGTTTCTGGATGCCGTCATCATTTCCATGCCGATTCTGGGCACTCTTTTCTTGATTTCCCTCTCTACGGGGCTTATTTCCAAAGCTGCCCCGCAGATCAATATCCTTTCCGAAGGGTTCCCTATAGCTATCACCGTGGCCTTTGTACTTATCTTTGCTACGTTGCCCTTCATGGTGGAAGCCTTTAGCCGGGTGGTGGATGCCGGTTTTCAGACCCTGGAAACCCTCTATAGCCGGATCGGACTGCAAATCCCTGTCTTTGGGGAGACACCATGAGTATGCCCCCTCGGCCCCCGGGGAACTTCCGCCGGTTTTATGATACTCCCTCGGCCTTACAAATCGCCGCGGATATGGATCTCCAATGGTTTGCCGCGGAGGATGAAGGCCGGACCGAAGAACCTTCGGAATATAAGATCCGTAAAACCCGGGAAGAGGAAGGCCGAGTCGCCAAAAGTCAGGAACTCATCAGCGCCTTGGGGCTCCTCTTACCCGCCTTGGGGCTCCTCTTTTTAGCCCCTTTCATGCTGCGGAACTGTGTGGAAATGGTTCGGTTTTTTCTGCTCCGGGTGAACGAACTGGACCCGGCCCAGAACAGGACCATCTTAGGCCTGGTGTTTTTCTATTATATTCGGCTGAGTCTTCCTATCCTGGCCATAGCCCTGGGGGCGGCGCTCTTTTCCAATCTGGTACAGACGGGTTTACTCTTTACCACCAAACCCCTGATGCCCAATTTTTCCAAGATCCTCCCCCATTTTGGGCGTTATTTCCAGAAAACCCTTTTTTCTGTGGAAGGGCTATTTAATTTTTTTAAGTCCACCATTAAAATGATAATTATCGGAGGAGTGGCCTTTTTCCTTATCCGTTCCCGGATAGCAGAGTTGGCAAACCTGCAAACCGCGAGTTTGTGGCTGGGGATACAGACGGTGGCTTCCTTGGCCATACGATTGCTCATCATCGCGGCTTTACTCTTGTTGCTGCTTGCTATTCCGGATTATATGTTCCAGCGTTGGCAGTACCGGGAATCCCTCAAGATGACCAAACAGGAAGTCAAGGAAGAGCACAAGATGTATGAGGGGGATCCCTTAATCAAGTCCCGGCTCCGCAGCCGTATGCGGGAGATTTTGAGTCAGAATATGGCTATCAACGTGCCTAAGGCGGATGTGGTTATCACCAATCCTACCCATGTGGCGGTTGCTTTGGAGTATAATCGGACCAATATGGCCGCTCCCCAGGTTACCGCTAAGGGCGAAGATGAAATGGCCTTGAGGATCCGCCGTATTGCCCAGGATCACGGGGTGCCTCTGGTGGAGAACAAGCCCCTGGCTCGGGCGCTCTATGCAGAGACCAAAGTCGGGGATATGGTACCGGAAGCGTACTGGGAAATTGTGGCGGTGGTATTGAGTAAGGTGATGAAAATTAACGAAGAACGCCGGCGAGCCCAGCGCGTATGAGCCGGCTCTTCCCCTTGCTGCAGGAAGGGGGAAGGCGATTGATGTAAGAAGGAGTGCTAGTACTGTATGGCCAATGGGGTGCATGCGAATAATACCGCCAAGCCGGGTGATTTTATAGAGGAGTCCCGGGATCTGTTCATCGCTATCGGTGTGGTGGTAGTGGTGATCATGATCATCGTACCCCTGCCCACGATCTTACTGGATACCCTCATGGCCATGAACCTGGTGTTCTCCCTGTTCATCCTTCTTATCGTGCTTTACACTAAAAAGGCCACGGATTTCAATGTTTTTCCGACCCTTCTCTTGATCATTACGGTTTTCGGCCTGGCCCTGAATATTTCTTCCACCCGGCTCATCCTCACCCAGGGCGCGCGCTTTGACGGCCGGATGATCCGGGCTTTCTCTACCTTTGTGGTTGGTTCAGGTGGAACCGACGGCCTTGTCGTGGGGTTCATTATCTTCATCGCCATCATCGCGGTCCAGGTGGTGGTCATCACCAAAGGTTCCACCCGGATCTGCGAAGTGGCGGCCCGTTTCGCCCTGGACGCCCTGCCGGGCAAGCAAATGGCCATTGACGGCCTCTATAGTTCCGGGGCCATTACCGAGGAAGAGTCCCGAATTCGGAAACAGGAACTGCAAAAGGAAGTGGATTTTTACGGCGCCATGGATGGTTCCAGTAAATTTGTATCCGGTAACGTGAAGGTCGGGATCTTCATAACGGTCATCAATATTCTGGGGGGGATCATCATTGGCGCAGCCCTCCACGGAGAACCCCTTAGCGCCGCGATAGGGACCTACATTGCCTTTTCCGTGGGGGACGGGCTGCTCTCGCAGTTTCCTGCGCTTCTTGTTTCTACCGCCACGGGTATCGCGGTTACCCGTTCCGCTTCCAACGGTACTTTTGCTGAAGATATTTCCACCCAGTTTTCCCGGGACGCTCGGATTTATTGGATCGGGGCGGTGGTACTCCTGGGTTTTGCCCTGCTTCCGGGGTTTCCCTGGTATGTGCTCATTCCCATGTCCGTGGCGTTAGGATTTTTCGCCTTTAAATTAGGGCAATCCCGGCAGCGTAAGGCGAATTTTAATGCCATGATGCGCAAAACGGCGGATCCCCAGAAACTCCAGGGGGGAACTACCGGAGAACTCTCTCCGGTAGTTCCCCTGGACACCTTATCCCTGGAATTGGGCTATGGCCTTATCCCCTTGGTGGATAAGGATAAAGGGGCGGAACTCTTAGAGCGGGTCCAGGGGATTCGCAAACAAGCGGGCTTAGAGTTGGGACTGGTAATCCCTAAGATCCGGATCATTGATAATATGTTGCTTGAACCCTCGGAATACTGTTTCAAGATTCGAGGGGTTGATACAGGCCGGGGTAAGATCAAGATGGGATACTATCTTTGTATGAATCCCGGGAACGTCCGGGAAGAGATACCGGGTGAGAAAACCCAAGAGCCGGTTTTTGGCCTTCCCGCCTTGTGGATAAGCGATGATAAGCGGGATGCCGCTGAACGGGCCGGGTACACGGTGGTCGATCCTCCTTCCATGATCGCCACCCATTTGACGGAGATCATCCGGCGTCATGCCGCGGAAATACTGGGCCGTCAGGAAACTCAGGCCATTCTTGATACCCTGCGGAGGGAATACCCCGCGCTGGTAGAGGAGGCTCAGAGCCAGAAGGCCCTGAACATCGGTGAAATCCAAAAGGTCCTCCAAGGACTGCTCAAAGAACAGGTCTCCATCCGTAACCTGGTAACGATTTTGGAAGCCTTAGCGGATTTTGCCCCGGTAACCCGGGATACCCGGTTCCTGACGGAAAAGGCCCGGCAGGCCCTGGGGAGGCAGATCTGCCATCGCTATGCGGATGATCGCCTGGTGCTCCATGTACTCACCTTGGATCCTGCATTGGAACAGAAGATCATCGAAAGCCGCGTGGAAACCAGTTCCGGGATCCTATCCGCCCTGGACCCGGCAGTTCAAAACGCCTGGATAAAGGCCCTCACCCGGTCAGTCGCGGCGGTACAAGAACATGGGTGGTACCCGATTGTGGTCTGTTCGGAATCTGCCCGATACTTGGTGAAGTCTTCTTCCGACCGGGACCTCCCGGATTTAGTGGTCCTTTCGGTGCCGGAGATCGTCGCGGATGTTACCTTAGAATCGGTAGGGGTCATACGGTTGGATCATTAAGGAGTAAGCGAACCAATGGAATATTTTACCGAACAAGCCTTAACCTATACTGAATGTCTCAATAAGATCCGGATGAAGTACGGGGAGCGTTTTTCCATATTGAACCATAAGACCATTCGCTTAGGGGGAATTTTCGGATTGTTCGCCAAGGATGGGGTAGAAATCAGCGGGTTTACCGCCAATAACGTGGTAAAAAATATCAATCTGGGCAGTACGGAGCCGGTTCTTTCCCGTTCTCCTTCGGGTTCGGATCCTGCAGGAGCGGCCCGGAAATCACCCCCGGATTTTGAAGAGGAAAAACGAAAAGTCCTGGATGCGGCGAATACGGCGAATAAAGGGGAAAGCGGCTGGCAGGCGGTCTTGAAAGAAGTCCAGACTCTCAAGGAACGGATCGATGCAGGCACGACGGCTCAGGCCCCGGAAGAACATGCTACCCTCAGCCGTATTGGGGAGGCGCTGGATCACAATGATTTTTCCCCCCGTTTTAGCCAGATGATCCTGGAACGGATTAAAAAAGAATTTTCTCTGGATGCCCTCAATGATTATAAAGCGGTACAGGACAAGGTTATCCAGTGGATTGGTGAAAACATCACCATCTATAAAGAGGAAAAGTTTCAGCGGCTCCCCCGTATCATGGTACTGGTGGGCCCTACCGGCGTGGGTAAGACGACGACCATTGCAAAGTTAGCCGCCATCTTTGGGATTGGGAATGCGGACCGGCGTCCGCTCTCGGTGCGGATGATCACCATTGATGCCTTTAGGATCGGCGCGAAAGAACAGATCGAAAAGTACGGTAATATCATGGCTCTTCCCGTTTCCTATGTGGAAGATTATGATGATCTCAAGAAAACCATCGCCCAATACTCGGAAGGGGTGGATCTCATCCTGGTAGATACCATTGGGAGGAGTCCCCGGGATTCTGCCCAGTTGGGAAAGATGAAGCAGATGCTGGATGCCTGCGGGACGCAAGCGGAGCTGTATCTTGCGGTAGCCGCGACCACCAAATCCAGCGATCTCAAGGAAATCATCCGGCAGTTTGAACCTTTCAATTACCGGTCTTTGATCATCACGAAACTGGATGAAACCATACGGATGGGTAATGTGATCAGTGCGCTTTCGGACATGGGAAAATCCGTTTCCTATATTACCGACGGACAGAAAGTACCCAGCAATATACAGAAGGCCACGGTGGTTCGTTTTCTTATCAACCTTGAGGGCTTCCAGGTCAATAGGGCAAAAATTGAGCGGCTTTTCCTGGTTGATGAATCCGCACAAATTCAATGGAGATAGTTATGGAAGATCAGGCTGAAAAACTACGGGAAATCATGCGTAAAAAAAACGACTTCCAGGAAAAAACCAAATCGGTAAAGTCCCCGGAAGCCAAACGAACCCGGATTATCACCGTCACCAGCGGCAAGGGAGGGGTGGGAAAAACCAGTATATCCGTGAATATGGCCTTAGCCTATGCCCGGCTGGGGAAGAAAGTGGTGGTTATGGATGCGGATCTGGGCCTTGCCAATGTCAATGTCATGCTCAACACGATCCCCAAGTTTAATTTGTACCATGTGATGCGTAAGCAAAAAACCATGAAAGAAATCCTTTGGGAAACCGATTACGGTATTTCCATTGTAGCCGGGGCTTCAGGGCTTTCCAAGATCGCCAACCTGACCGAAGATGAGCGGCAGTATTTCATCAACGAATTGGATTCTCTTTCTGAGGCGGATATTATTATTATTGATACGAGCGCCGGGGTTTCCAGTAACGTGCTCGATTTTATCGCTGCCGCGGACGATGCGGTGATCATCGCGACTCCCGAGCCCACCGCCATTACCGATGCCTATGGGATCACCAAGATCATCGCCACTGAGTATGAGAGTCTTACCATGGGGCTTAAGCTGGTGGTGAACCGGGTAAGAAGTGTGGCGGAGGCAAAGAAAGTGGCCGACCGGATGACCCATATTGCCTGTCAATTTTTAAACATCCGGATTGATTATTTAGGGTTTATCTACGATGATGCCATGGTTTCCCAGGCGGTGCTCCGGCAGAAGCCCTTCATGGCGCTTGACGCTAAGTGTAAGGCTTCGCTCTGCGTTCAGCATATCGCGGAACGCATGGAAAAGCATGAGAGTCGGAGCGAGAACGACGGTTTTGCCGCTATGATTCGACGGCTTTTTGGGCGGGCCTAGCAGCGTGGGGATCTGGGGCCCCAGAAATTGCAATAGATAAGGTGGATTACCAAGGTGCTTGGAGGAAAAAAGGTAAAAGTAAATGGTATTGCCGGGGGGATCGGCTTTGTACTGTCCTGTATCGTGGGGATCATCAGCGGCGGTAGTTTTCTTATGGTGCTCTTGCGGGCGGTTATTTTCGGAGCACTTTTTTTTGTCTTTATAGAGGTTTCCCAGCGGCTTATTGGGACTTTTCTACCGGAACTGCTTAACCCCGATGCAGATGCAGCATCCGCAGCCGGCGAAGCCCCCGGTTCCCGGATAGATATTTCCGTGGAAGATGACGTAGATCAGGAAAACACCGATTTATTCGAGGTTTCGGGAACGCTGGATCAGGAGCGCAAAAAGGACTATACTCAACAAAAAGGGGAGGGAGTAGATCCTGCCGGTTTTGTGCCTTCCGCACCCTGGGCCAAGGATCTGGCGCAAGGGATGGACGGAGCAGTCGGAAGGGATCCTCTTTTCTCGATCCATGAGGCTATTCCGGAAAACATCCCTGAGGCAGCTTCAAGCAAAGCGCAGCATACGAGTAGGGTGCCAAGTAGGGGAGAAAATCTGGATCCGAAAAAAATGGCATCCGCGATACAGACCATATTAAAACAAGAATAAGGGGATAGGCTATGGGGAATGTCCCCCTGGAACAAAGAAGAGAAGATGAGCTTTGGGTGGAATACCATCAGAACCGGAATGTGAAGATTCGGGAACATTTTATTAAACAATATGCTCCTTTGGTGAAGTATGTAGCCGGTAAAGTAGCGATTGGTATGCCCCATAATGTGGAATTTGATGACCTGGTAGGCTACGGAGCCTTTGGCCTCTTGGATGCTATCGATAAATTTGATCCTGATAAGGGGGTTAAATTTAAAACCTATGCGGTAACCCGGATCCGGGGCGCTATCTTTGATGAACTCCGTTCCATTGATTGGGTCCCCCGATCAGTACGGCAGAAAACCCGGGAAGTAGAGGATGCCATCGGCTCCTTGGAAGCCCAGCTTGGCAGAACCGCGACGGATCACGAGATTGCCGGGTCTTTGGGTATGGACGAAGGGGAATATCTTAAAACCATGATGAAGATATCCGGGACTTCGATCCTTTCCCTTAACGATGTGTGGTTCTCAGGGGATGAAAACGATAAAGTTTCTATTGGGGATAGCATTGAGGCTCCTATGAGCCTCAATCCTGATGTGATTGTCGAGAAAGATGAGATCCGCCGGGTCATTGTTGATCATATCAATGAATTACCGGACAAGGAAAAGAAGATTTTAGTCTTGTATTACTATGAGGATCTGACTTTGAAAGAGATAGGCCAGGTATTGGAAGTAACCGAATCCCGGGTATCTCAACTGCATACCAAAGCGATCCTCCGGCTCAGATCAAAATTAACAAATATTCGTAAAGGCATTATATAGGGGCTTTCCCAAAACCCGCGTAAGTTCTGGGAAGCGTTGCCCGAGAGATTTTTTAGGATGAAACGGGAGGGAAAGGAGAGAGAATGGTTGATTTTGTTCAGCTTCAGTCTATCATGAAGCAGCGTTTGACCCGGGATAGGGCCATACGTACGGTTGATACCGAAGGTCCTACCTTGGAAGCGGCGATTGCCGAGGCGGCTACCTTGCTCAACCTCCCGGTTAAACGGATTGATTATGAAATTACCGAGAAGGGGTTTTCCGGCTTTTTAGGGGTCGGCAAAAAAGAATGGAAAATCCGGGCCTACCCACGGGCGGTCACTAAGCAAGATGTGGTAGTGGCATCAGTGTCAGCAAATGCCGATACGGAAACCGTCGCTCCGGTGCCGGTGCATAAAGATGGGGATGTTTTTGTGCACCTGGATGATGACGGGGCAAGGCTCAAGGTGGTAGCTCCGGTGATGGAAGGGAGACGGGTAACTAAAGGCGAAGCTATGAGAGCCCTCAATGCCAGGGGAATTATAGATATTGACGAAGACTTAGTTACTACCGTGGTCAATGAGGCGAAGGGTGTATATGTGCGGGTCGGTAGTTTCAATCGTAAATACACCAACGATAGTATGGTTTCGGTGAATATCAGCGATCAAGATATGAAGGCCTATATTACGCTGATGCCTCCAGGTCCGGGAGGGATTGATCTGTCTTTTGAGATGGTTATCAGTGTGCTAAAGGATAACCGGGTGGTATATGGCATTAAAGAGGCATTTTTACAGGATTTTTTGGACCGTCCCAGTTATCGGGTGCCTGTGCTGGCGGCTGAGGGCAGCCCCGCAGAGAACGGCAAAGATGCATACATAGAGTACTTTTTTAAGACTACTCAGAATCGGGGACCGATCCATGAGGGAGCGGATGGAAGGGTCGATTTTAGGGATGTTAATAACATCCAGAACGTGGTTAAAGACCAGCCTTTAGCAAGAAAAGTTCCCCCCGGAGAGGGAATCGTGGGCAGGACCGTGGTCGGGGGATACCTCCCTGCTAAAACGGGGAATGACATTGATATGCCCTTAGGGGCTAATGTCCATCTCGGTGAAGATCGGGCTACGATTATTTCAGATATCAACGGCCAAGTCATGTTGACATCTGGGACGATCAATGTGGAACCGGTATATACGGTTCCGGGTAACGTGAATCTGAAAACCGGGAATATTATTTTCTTAGGTACCGTAATTGTAACCGGTAATGTGGAAGATGGCTTTTTCGTTAAAGCCCAGGGAAATATCGAAGTGAAAGGGTCCGTGGAAATGGCGAATCTGGAAGCGGAAGGGGATATTATCGTCCAAAAGGGTATTACCGGGCGCAATGTTGGTACGGTTAAGGCCGGGAAATCCGTCTATGCCCGATTTATTGAGAATACGGTGATTGAAGCGGGGAATATGGTGATTGTGTCTGATGGCATTATCAATTCCCGGGTGGATGCGCTTAAGCGGATAGTCTGTAAAGGTAAACGGGCTACCATCGTCGGGGGACATCTGCGGGCTACTGAAGAGATCAACGCGAAGGTCATCGGCAGCTCTGTCAGCGGTACCGAAACCATCTGTGAAGTCGGTATCGACCCCAAAAGCAAGAAAGAGCTGGATACCCTTATGGTGAATAGGGCAACCCGGGAAAAAGAAATCGAGCAGCTGAAACTGGACTTCCAGACCCTTAACAATATTTTACAACAACGCAAATCCCTTCCTGAAGATAAAGAGATCCACATGCAGGAACTCATGGAACGGCACCGAACCCTATTGGCTGAAATAAAGGAAATAGATGAAAATGCTAATAAGATACAAGAGTTGATTAATGGGGTAAAGATCCGGGGACGGGTCTCTGCATCAGAGAAGATACTTCCGGGGGTTAAAATCATAATCCGGGATGTAGTGGAGAGTGTAAAAAATGAATATCGGGCCATTACCTTTATTCTTGAAAATGAGTTGATACGGGTGACTAAATATGAAGAACCCGATGAAGAGGCAAAGCGAGGTCCTGATGGCTATACAACCAATTGATATCCAGACCTTATTCACCCAACTGGATAAGGTGGGTAAAATTCAGGCATCCCAAAAAGAGGGTCTTGCGATTCAACAAGCCTTACAGGGTATTCAAATCCAGAAAAAAGTGGAGACCCACATCCAATCGGTAAATGAAGCCCAGAATACCGGAGAAGGGGCTGAAGGAGTGCAGGATCGCAATCCCAAACAACCGGAAGAGGACGGGACAGGCCAGGAGGAAGCCGGAGGAAATACGGAAAAGGACAGCATTACCGATCCGGTTTTTATCATACGAGATCCGACTTTAGGCAAAAACATTGATATAAATGGATAGGCCTCCCTTGTTCGGGATGCCAAGGTGGTTGTATGCAGGTATCTATGGTTCTTTCTACAGTAACGTTTATGGCCTGTGTTTTTTTCTTTATATATTGCAGGGCTTATCTCCGGCGCCGTACCGGATCCGAGCGGATTTTAGCGGAATTCCGGGAAGAGGTCTATAAACTCATTGCCGAAATTGATGCGGCCACGGATAAGGATGCACTGTTGGTGGAAGAGCGGATAAAAACCCTCCGCTCCCTTTTAGAGGAGGTAGATAAGCGTATCAGCATCCATCTTCGGGAAGTGGACCGGCGGCAATTCCAGGAAGAAGCCTATGTGAAGTTAGGTAGAAAACACAGCGTGACCAGCCCTTTTTCTGCGGTTATCCAGCCTTTTCCCAAGGCCTATGATCTTTTTTCCGGCGCTTCTGCTAAAACCGACACGGAAGGGGATTCCAAAACACCGGCGGCTGCAGCAAAGGATATCCCCGCTGCCGCCGCGGTGGGCTTCACCGCTCCCGCTGATAGGGGGCCTCTCCCTTTGACACGGGAACCTGCAGGCCCTCGTATTGTGCGGGCGCCACGGGAAATAACGCCGAACCCCCCTCCGTTCCCAGAACAGGTTGCGGAATTATCCAAAGCCGGTCTTTCAGCCAGTCTGATTGCCGCACGGCTCGGGGTCAGCTTATCCGAGGTAGAACTGGCCATTGCCATTTCTGAACGATCATAGGGGTCCTATGGTGGTACCGATAAAGGATTCCCCGTGAAGGATTTTTTGTACGTTCTCCAAGTTACGCCCGGCGGCACAGATCACCGGGAGCTTGATTTGTGCCGCATGCCGGCTTGCGATAGGGTCAAAGGGAACATGCTTCCCCGGAGCCCATTCATCCCCCACGAGGACACGAAAGTCCGCCCAGCTTATGGTGTCTATAGGCTGCGCCTGGGGATTGGTGCGGGGATCATCGGTATAGACCTGTGCAATATTCGATAAATTGATCACCTTATCGGCCTTAAACCGTTCTGCCAGGAGGACCGCATCATAATCAGAAGAAAATCCTGGTTTCCAGCCTGCGGCCACCAGGACCCGGCCCTCAAACACCGCCTGGGTGGGATCCGTTACCACTGCTTGGGTACATAAGGGGCCCAGGATCCCCCGAATGAGTTCCGCATTGAGCCGGGTCGCCATGATGCCAATCCAATCGGCCTGCTCGTGGGAAACGGCGGTTCCGGATATAGTCCGGTAGGCCTGCTGCCATACCCGAGCAGGGCCGCCGCCGCCGACTACTAAAATAAACCGGCGCTGGGACGCTTCTTCTAAAAGCATCCTGATGAGGGATAGCCACTCCTTCAAAAAGGGTTCATCCACCGTATCCGGGGCGACAATAGAACCGCCCAAAGAAATAACCGTAATCATCGTACACTCCTCTTAACTCAAAACTGAAACCCTATGCAACCTGCCTTCGATACAGAGAGAAAGTCCGCAAAGCCCTGTAACGCCGACCTTATTACTTGTTTAAAACACCCCGTCCCCAAAGCGCCTGCCTATGGCTTCCCGGTCTCCGGTGGAAAGGCCGCTGCAGCCGTAAAATGCCCGCCCGCCCCTTGGTAAAGCGGCCTCCCGGCGGGGAAGCCTCATTCCCAGCCCCCGCCGGATCCGGAGACGCGGCTGTCCATGTTGACCCCGGGACCCGCCGTGGAGTTGCGTTGCCGGTCCAAGATGTTTACATACGCCACACGCCCGCGTTCCGCCCGGTTGGTGCTGTCGATGGTCCCGCCGCCGGAACGTTCGGTGGAATTCCCGCCTATAGCCCCGCCGCTCATCGTAAACACGCCGTTTGACCCCACAAACACGCCGCGGTTTTGAGAGCCGCGCAGCGTTGATCCGCCCTTCGTAACAAGCGCCCCGCCGTTTACGTTCACAATGCTATACTTTTGCTTATTGCCGTCCAGCGTAACGTTGTTGTCCAGTATCAGGGTAATCCCCTTGGGTACGGTAAACAGAGCGTCACCCCCGCTGTTCGAGATGGTGCGGACGAGCGCATCCCCCTTGATGGTGAGGGTCTTTGCAGCACTGCCGGTAAAGACCACGGGGCCGCTGGTAAAGCTGCCGCCCAGGGTAATGGTATATGTAGTATTGGGCGTCCTGTCGTTGTTAATGGCGGCGATTGCACGGGTAAAAGAAGCCGCGTCATTTGCGGCAGGATTATATCGCGCCCACGCCGCCTCCGCCGCCAGGTGCTCCCGCTCCACCCGCGCCCTCAGCTCCGCCGCCTTCGTCTCCTGCCCGGTCAGTCTCAGCGCAAGCTCTTCCATCGCCTGCACCCCGTCGTCCAGCGTCCGGTACTCCGCCCTGTCCCCGGCCTCCTGCGCCCCCGTCTCAAGGTTGATCACCGCCGCATTGAACATCGCGAAGCTCCCCAGACGCCGCGCCGTTACCGACAGCACAAGCCGCGGGTTGTCCCCCGTCCCTATATTGGGCAGGTACTCATCTGCCGTGTCCCCGCTGAACTCACGCCCGTACTCCTCCTGTACTTGCTCAAGGCTCTTCGTGCGCGGGTACACCGCGTACCTGCCGCTCCGTATCAGATGCACCGCCAGTATCTGCGCCAGCGCGTCCGCTTCCCGCCCGTCCGCTCCGCCCGCAAGCCCCACCGGGGGCAGCCGGGATGTGTCCGTCCCCACCGCCGCGGCAATGTTCCGGGCCATTGCCGGCAGCTTGCCGCGTATCTCCTCGATGCTGCCGTAGGTCTGAACGTCCCCGGCTATCTGCTGAAGGTTCTCCGTGTGCACGATGGCGATAACCAGCAGGTTCTGATTGCCCAGCTTCGCGATAGTCCCCGCCACCACGTAGGTTGCACCGAGCTGCTTGCCGAGCGCGGCGATGGTGTCCGGGTCGGTCATGCCGGAGGCCATCTGAAAGCCCTGTTCGCTGCGTATCGCCCGGTTGATGCTGGTGCGGGGCACCGGGATGAAGAGGGCGGTCAGGTCCCGCTGAAACGAGAACAGCTCCGCAATGGTCTCGCCGTTCTCCCCCTGCCCCCCGGTGAAGGGGAGTATGGCCAGGGTCTCCTGGGCCGCGGCGCCGGTCAATGCGGTAAACAGCAGGAAAAGCATAAAGAGCCTACGCGCCCTGGGGATAAGGAAAAGTGGAGAGAAGGCCGAAAAGAACAGCAGCGGAACAAGCAGGGTTCCGCGCTTTTTC
This sequence comes from Treponema sp., assembly GCA_031258005.1. GTDB lineage: Bacteria > Spirochaetota > Spirochaetia > Treponematales > Breznakiellaceae > JAIRLU01. Next base: position 8,239 of record JAIRNP010000186.1, on the reverse strand, counting down.
ATGCTTTTCATCTTTTTCATAAGCGCTCCTTGAATTATATGGATACGATAACTATAGCGCGGGCGCAGGTTTAAGGATAGTTACCAGGACGGCGCGTAGGAAGAAAAAGCCCGCCCCTTATCCTGCCTTTCACGGATTAAGAAGATGTCAGGATGAAACGCCCGCCTCTTTTGCGCAGCCTGTAGACCCTTCATAGTCCACCGGACTCACGCTTCCATAAAAAAACGCGCCGAAACAACCGGAAAAAGCGGACGAACCGCCTTTATCCTCCCCACCCTTTCCTCTTTCACAATCCCCTTGTATACTCGTTTGCATGGGTGCTTACAAAGACAGCGTTTTCCGTTTTCTTTTCGGCAGCGGGAAGGAATTTTTGAGCTTGTGCAACGCCCTCAGCGGGGCTGACTACGGTGATGACACGCCCGTGTTCATCAACACCCGGCCCGAAACCATGTTCTCGAACCGGAAAAATGATCTTTCCGGCATAATTAACGACGAAGCGGTCATCGTAACTGAACACCAGTCAACGATAAATGAGAACATGCCTTTCCGCTTCCTGTCCTCCATCGCGCGGCTTTTCGAGAACAGCATAAGCGACAGGAACCTCATCTACCGGCGAAGGCTGGTAAAGCTGCCGCGCCCTGAGTTTTTCGTGCTGTACAACGGGATAGACCCCTACCCCGACAAAGTGGCCCTGAAACTGTCGGAAGCGTTCAAACAAGCGGGGGGAATGAACGGCATACATCTGGAACTGCTTGTTACCATGATAAACGTCAACAAGGGCCGCAACGGGGAGATTATCAAAAGATGCGAAACGCTGTCCGGTTATGCGGAGTTCGTCGACCAGGTGCGGAAAAAGCAGGGGCAGCTAATCGAAGAAAACCCTGAGGAGAAGCCCTACGCATTGCAAAAAGCGCTAAGGTACGCTATAACCTATTGTAGGGAACAGGGGATATTGGAATGGTTTTTTAAGAACCTGACGAGGGAGGAAGAGAACATGCTCATAACCGAATGGAATCAAGACGAAGCCTTGAAGGTCCGCTTTGAAGAAGGCTTGGAACAGGGCAGAGAAGAAGCCCGGCATCGTGCCTCAACGAAGACTAGCGTTGCGGCATGACGAAGGCTAGCGTCGTACCTCGACGAAACGCTGCGTCGCGCCACCGCCCGGCATTGCGCCACAATTTATTGTATGTACATACCGGTAATGGTAATGTCGCTCCAGAGGGAAGAATAAGACGCTATGCCTCCTATCGCTTCTTCCCAGAGATTTTGTAGGGCATAATCCCGGTTACGCACCGTGATCCTCCCCCGCGGGTCCATCTGAGAAAGAACCTCCTGCCCCCGGGAAAAGGCGATCCGCTGGTTATCCAGATTGCCGAAATAATAAACCGCCGGTTCTTGATGCAGATCGAAGCCCTCTGGAGCAGCCCCTGCACCCAAGCACGGATCCAGGGGTATCCAGCCGAATCCTGCAATCCAGAATTCCGCCCAGTAATGGGGGCTCGATATACGAGCGCGGTTGATAAGCACCCCTGCAACAGGAATGGCTGGTATGGCCGCTGCTCTGGCCAGGGCGCAGAAGAGGAGCGCCCCAGAATAGGCATCCGCCTGCTTTTGCACCAGCGCGTCCAAGGCGCTGTTATGCAGGGGCGTCCCCTGGATGCCTCCTTCCTGTATAAGCCATTCGTATAATTTTCGAGCTTTTTCGTAAGGATTCCGCTCGTTACCGATGATGGCATGCGCTGCTGCGACTATGTCAGGGTTATCCGAAGGTATCAGCGTGGAGGGAAGGGTATATACCGCAGAAATCGGAGAATCGCCGGTTTGCCGAATGGACTGACTCTTCAGGGTAGTCTCTAAAGCGTACACATCCACCAGGTATGACAGGCTCATACGGGCGCTGGTACGGGCGGCTAGATCGGTTAATTGAAACAGGGTTGTTCCCTGGTAATGTTCTGTAAAAGGCTCGCGGTTCCGGGCTAAGAGGGTAACATTCCGCTGGGAAGCGGAACTAAGGGGATGGGGAATCCACAGGTACAGGGTATTCGGGACTTCCGCCTCTTGTACCTGGATATCCACGGTATAGGCAATGGTGTAGCTGCGTTTTTCTTTGAAGGTTTTAGTTCCCGGCTTGTCGGTAATCGTAAAAAAGACCGGCGTGGAACTTCCCCAGGGGGTCTCCACCAGGATATTCCCGCTTACCGCTCCGTCGGGAATCCGCAGGCGAATTTCCCGTTCACTCCAGAGTTCATAACCGAATTCCATTTCAAAGACCTCCACCATTTCCGGCTCTTGCGCTGCCTCAGGCGCGGTAGGGGATGGTTCGGCATTCCAGGCGAAAAACACCCCGCTACTTTCCCGGGAAGCACCGAAACCGCTTCCATGGATGCTTATGAGGGTACCAATGGAACCGGATTCCGGTTTTATCGAACTGATGTGAGGCGCTATGCCGGGAACCTGGTTCTGTACCCGCTCAGGCATGGCTGCCCGATTTGAAAAGAGGAAGGGATTACTTTTCTTGCCATCCCTATGCACGTACACGAGTCCGAATCCTCCCAATGCGGGTATTTTCACGGTAATACGATCGTCCTGCCAGGTCAGGTATGAGGAACCTGTAGGAGGTATCCCGGCGATAGTGATGTAGGATTCGTGCTGTTCAGCACCAAAGCCGCTCCCCTCAATGGTGAGGATCTCCCCGCTCATGCCAATCCGGGGATCAATGGACCGAATAATCGGCGCCTCTTCTTCGCAGGCATACAAGCATACACAGAGCAGGGAAAAAAGGAACCCGTACTTGATCCGCTTCAAACCAAGCGTCCCCTTCAAGGAACGTTTCATGGGCTGTTTTCAGGGCTTACCGGAACTACGTCTCCAGGCGCCGCTGAAGGAACCGTATCTGGAGGCGCCTCTTTGGATAGGGGAGCTTCCTTAGAATCCGCCATGTCTTTTACTTGTTTTGCATAGGGATGTAATTCCAATTGTATTTCTATATGAGCCTCATCTTGCGAATTCACCGAACCAAGGGGGAAAAAATAAATCTGTTCTCCGAATTCCAACGGGATCGTCTGTATCGTGGTCTGGTAGTGGATTCCCTGCTTGGGGATATCTACCCATATCTGCCCCTGAGCTACCAAGAAGTTGTTACCGTCCCCCCGGAGATAGGGGGTAAATTGTACTATTACAAGAATATTAGCGCCTACAAGCTTCAAGCTTACGGGCTTTCCAGGAATCGTAACCTTTGAATTAACCGAATGCCAGACTTCCTGTTGGTTTTTTTCCACTACCCGGGCAATGATATCTAAGACCACCGCCCGTTCTTTGAGAGCCGGCAGCAGGTCCTCAAGAGACGGCTCCTGAGCCGCTCCTCGGGCAGCAAGAACCAACAGGCTTCCAAAGAGGGTTGCCCGCCGTAAAAGCGCGTAGGATCTCATGGGGATATGTTTCTCCTGGTATAATCCGCAGCCCGGAGCATGGTGGGTTCCCCGGAACTGGAGAAACTCCTCGTCTCGGGAAGCCGTATGATCACGATATCGGTCATGTCCTGATTTTCCAAGTATTGCAATACCTCGTGCATATCCGATGCAGGTATAAAACCCTGCATATCCACCATCTCACTGGCTGCCATGGTATCCTGAGACGGCGGAATCCCCACGGGCTGTCTGGTTAAGGTGAGGAAAAAAGCCATGATGAGCAGTACCGCCGCCGCGGCTGCTAGAGGCAGGGGAATCGAAAGGGTCCGCTGCCAGAGGCTATGGCTTTGTCCCCAGCCCCATTTTTCAGTTTCTAAGCGCGCCATACGCTGCCAAACCCGATCCTTTGCCGCTTCCATGACCGGTAGCTTCGGCGTGCACCCTCCTCCAGGGGGATATTGCAGGGCTTCCGAACACCGTCTGAATCGCTCAAGCCGGGCCCTACATACCGGACAGGATATCAGATGCAGCTCCATTTTTTCTTTCCATGGAGAGGGAAGCTCCTGGTCAAAATATACGGAAAGAATGTGATAATCAGGACACATGTGAACCATCCTTCGATAAAAGTCCCGCTAAGCGCTCCCGGGCTCTAAATACCCGAACTTTTACATTTCCCTCACTGATACCCAAGGCACGTCCAATTTCTTTATAATTCAGCTCGCCGTATTCTTTTAATATTAACACGATACGCAAATTGTCCGGTAATTTTTCCAGAGCGTCCTGTACTTCTCGCTGCGTTTCTTGGCTAATCAGTACCTGCTCTCCGGTCTTTTCAAGCCTTATATCCTCACGGAACGCCTTCTGGTATGCCTTCCGTTCCCTATCTTTACGTTTAGCATAATTGAGGGCGGCATTTTTAACCACCCGGATAAGCCAGTACTTGGCCTCTTCAGCGTTGGGAAAAACCATGTTTTTTTCATACAGCCGGAAAAAAGCTTCCTGGCACAGGTCCTCTGCCGCTTCTTCACTATTAGCGATACGATACGCAACCTTGAATAGTATGGGGAATACCGTCTCATACAGCTTACGGAATTCCGGCATCCTATCATCAATAGCTAAAAACAAGCTGTATCCTTAATCGTTACACCCACCGGGGAATCTTCAGGTAAGGTAGGGGAACGCCGGTTCTACCCACGGCGCCATACCGTTTCAGTAGGCCTATCTTCCAGAATAATACCTTGTTCTTTGAGGGTTTGCCGGATCTGGTCAGCCCGGGCAAAATCCCGGGCCTTCTTTGCCGCGGCCCGTTCCGCGATCAGGGCTTCAATGGAATCCCGCAGTCCTGAGCTTTCTACGGGAACCGGCGTTTCTACTTCTTCTGCCAGATTAAGCCCCAAGACTTCATCCATAGCACAGACGCCAAGGAGGGCATCCTCAGCAGATACGGCAGGATCCCGGAGGATCCCCCATAGTTCGGCCAAACCCCGGGGACTTGCCAAGTCATCCTCCAGCGCCGCATTGAAGGCAGCCAAATAGGTCCCAGCCTTGCCCTCAGTAAACGAGACGGGCAGGGGCTTGTTTCGTAACTCGAGCAGGGGCCGCCCCAGAACCTTCATCCGCTCCCGGATACGATCCATCAAGGATTTCCGGGCATTACGAGCGCCGGTCAAGGCTTCATAGGAAAACTGTACCTGGCTGCGATAATGAGCGCCCAAAAGAAAATACCGGTAATCCAAGGGATCATAGCCTGCATCTATCAAGGTTTGAAGGGTAAGGAAGCCTCCCGTAGATTTGGACATCTTCCCCTTATCCAGCACTAAGAATTCGTTATGTACCCAGTACCGTACCCAGGGATGTTTACCCGTGGCCGCTTCGCTTTGGGCAATTTCATTGGTATGATGGATAGGTACATGGTCAATGCCGCCGGCATGGATATCAAAGGTCTCCCCCAGGTATTTGATGCTCATGGCAGAACATTCAATATGCCAACCCGGATAGCCTCTTCCCCAGGGGCTGTCCCATACCATGGCCTGATTTTCAAATTTACTTTTGGTGAACCAGAGCACAAAATCCTGGGGGTTGCGCTTGTTGTTGTCCACCTTGATTCGGGCTCCGGCCTTCTGGTCTTCCAGCCGCAAGCGGCCCAGTTCCCCGTACGCAGGAAACCTGGTGATATCGAAATAGAGGTTGCCTGCGGCAAAATAGGTGAAGCCCCGCTCCTCAATCCGTTTGATCAGGGCAATCATGTCGGCTATATGCTCGGTGGCTTTACAGATCACCGTAGGTTTTTGGATATTGAGCCGTTCCGTATCCTGGAAAAAGCGTCGGGTATACAGATCCGCCACTTCCCAGACGGTTTTCCCCCGTTCTTCCGCGCTTTTGAGCATTTTGTCATCCCCCTCATCGTTATCCCCCGAGAGGTGGCCCACATCGGTGATGTTCATCACATGGGTTACTTCAAATCCTACCCGCCGCAGGGTCCTCACCAGGATATCATGGACCACATAGGCCCTGAGGTTCCCGATATGGGCGTAATTGTATACCGTTGGGCCGCACCCGTAAAAACCGACCTTTCCAGGTTTGAGGGGTTCAAAGGGCTGTAAGGTCCGCCCTAAGGTGTTGAATAAGGTAAACGCCATGAAACCTCCGTTACTGTTTGCGCGGCTCGTATAAGTTGCTATACTACTAATTGGTATGACTAGTCTACGGAAATTCATAGAAAAAATCAATACGGAGATGGGATTTACCGGAGAACTCCGGTATGATGAGCCCTTGGCCTTGCATACCACCTTTAAGGTCGGTGGTCCTGCGGATCTGTGGATACGGCCCGATGCAGGGTGTTTTTTGGAATACGGGGCCTTCTTACTCCACCATGCTCGTGCTGCAGGTATCCCGGTTTTTGTGCTGGGAGGTGGGGCGAATCTGGTGGCTGCAGATCAGGGCATTCGGGGTATCGTCCTGGATACCGGCGGATGGTCTGGACTGTCCATTACCGGGGAGGACGCGATCATCCGTTCAGGTACGCGGATCGATGCGGCTTTGGATATCCTCGCGGCGTATAAACGGGGAGGCATTGAATTCCTTGCCGGTATGCCTGGTTCTTTGGGGGGCGCCCTATGGATGAACGCCCGGTGTTATGAGAAATCCCTTTCCGATGTATTAGTGAGCGCTACCTGTTTGGATACTGCTTTTCATCAGTCCTTGGTACCCTATAGATATGAGGACTATGGCTATAAGCAAAGCCCCTTCCAGAACCAGGATGGGCTTATCCTTTCCATCAGGCTCAGAACCGTACCGCGGCCGGAGACGGCAATACGGCAGGAAATGGAACAGTACCGGCTGGACCGGGAACACAAGGGCCACTATCGGTTCCCCTCGGCAGGGTCGGCCTTTAAGAACAATCGCAATTTTGGCAAGCCCACGGGGAAAATTCTCGATGAATTGGGTTTACGGGGTTTGCAGATTGGCGGCGCTGCGGTGGCGCCCTGGCACGGCAATATCATCATCAACACCGGGAATGCCCGGGCCCAGGATATCCGAGCCTTGGTCCTCCACATCACGGAGTATGTCCAGACTGCCTTGGGGATACACCTTGAACCGGAGATCCGCTTTGTAGGAGACTGGCCGTCTCAAGCGACTCCCCGGTAATACCGTCTACCGGAAAAAAGGCAGGTGCAGGTCTATTACCACGGGAAAATTTTCCTCCGGAGAGGCGCGGACTTAAAAGTCTTCCAAGGGGGAATCGGTATCCATCAATTCCGGGAGGGTATACACCAAGGTACCGGATTTACGCACCCGAATTTCAGCAAATCCCTTGGAAACCAGGGCATCCAGATTTTTCTTCGCCTCATCTATGGAAATATTAGATGCCAAAGCCAATTCACTGGCAGTGAGGATACCCTTATTCTCTTTGGCCATTTTAAGGATGACCCGTTCCACCGGTTCTTTTTCTTTTACTACTCGGGCATCCCCGTCATGAACGTACCGCCAGAGGGATGCATCATGCCGGTACCGCATATTGGGGTGGTTAAAAAGGGCATTCCGAATATTCGCCTCTCGAACTTGCCCAGGGAGGGTAAAAAAATCGTAAATAGCCCCGATCATGCCCAGTCCGCCGGTACACATCCACAGGATACCCGTAGGGATTTTTCCCAAATAAAACCGATGGAAACCTAAGGCTCCGCACCCTGATACGAGCCAAAGCAAATATGCTATCCCAACACTGTACATCCTAACCTCCCCAAGCGCTTTAGACCTATTGAAAAGGCGCATGACGCTGAATTGTTAACCGGGCTTGTTACGGGCTTCCCCAGGGCCGTTTGCTGTCCTTTACAGACCGCTATGGTATAAATATAGCAAGGGGAAAGATCTATGACAAGTACACCGATAACCTGGACAGGATAACCCTAGAGGAATTCGTATCTTCATTGGACTTGTATCGGACTAAAGTCAGACGAACTTTAGTCCGATACAAGTCTCTCATAATGTCCAGACGGCGAAAAAACCTCGAATGGAGTAGACAAATACCCACAAATGAACTATAGATTTTAAGTAAGCTATGAAACAGCTACGCCGGTTTCATAATACAGGTACTTGTTAAGTTGTTACCGATACTTCCCTAAGCAAGGCCTGAGGGGTTTGGAAGTAGTTTGAGGAAACGGTACATAAGGCCCTATAGTAATAAGGCGGTCTAATATGAATGTTTTTGAGCGGTTTTTGTGCTATGATGCATCACTGATGGTCTTGGGGGGGGGGCGGGGCGCCCCCCCGGGGGGCGGGGGTGGGGGGGTGGGGGGGGGGGGGGGGGGGGGGGGGGGAGGGTGGGTGGGGGG
>JAIRNP010000138.1 GCA_031258005.1 Treponema sp. | reverse complement strand
GCCGCTACCTTGGTGATCGTGGACCCGGTGAGCATCCTCAATGTTCCCCCCTGAACCACGATAAACCCGCTGTAGGTGTACCCATCCATACTTGGGCTGCCCTCGCCGCTCACGGTGATCTTATTATCCAGTATCAGGGTTACCCCCTTTCCCACCTCCAACATGCCGTTGGCTGTGGTGCCGGTGAAAGTAATGACTGCCGCCGCCGTGGACGAATCCGCCGCATTGAACCGCCGAATCTTCACGGTAACCTGCTTGTTGTCATCACTGCACTGCAGGATCTTCCGGGATGCTACCCCTTCGTCCCCGTCCAGTTGGATCACGTACGAATCATGAAGCTCTATGCTGGCCGGGGTACTCAGCCAATTGAGCGCACCCTCCAGCGTGGTTATAGCGGGATCCACCACCGTCTCAGTGGTCCCCACTACATAGAAAAAACCGAAATCCGACACTTATACCCCTCCCCCGGTCCCGCCAAGAACCGCCAAAGATGCAGTCAACAACGACTTACAACGCCTCATCATGCCTCCTTAAAAATCGCCGAAACTCTCTTGAGCAAAAAGCCGCCGAACAAACGCCCTTCTTCCCAAGACCCTTGTTTTGCATACCGAGTCCTCCTTAACATAAAGAAAAATAAAAACCCGCCGCCGTAAAACGCCCCGGCTTGCACACAAAGCGGTCCCGCAACCCTTGAGGAGGAAAAAAAGAAAAAACCTGGATGAGTAATCATGCAGACGTCCTCCGGCCTGTCATCGAGACCTGAAAAACAACAGAAACGCTTTCGCGCTGCACCTATCAAAATATCCTGGCTTATGGGTTCAGAGCGGTGCTCCCCTTCTGCCGGCCTTCCCAGCTTAACCAAGCCAGTGGCCCTTACAGGCAGAACGGTTCGTCTTGGACGAATCCCCAATCACAGTTACGGACTAGCAGGGGATTTTCACCCCTTTCCTTTAATAGCTACTGAAAATACTATAACCCTTTAGCGCCGAATAGTCAAGCAATTTTTTCCACAAGCCCCCCTCCAATGACTCACAAAGGGGTGTCAGACACTTTTTGATAAAATAATCTAAAAGGCAGAAGTAATTCTCCTGCCAAACTCTTATTACTCGTATGAGAAGTTTGCGTATACTCCAGGATGGAGCAACCTACCATGTCACGTCCAAGATTGACCATAACGACATGAGCCTTTTTGAACCCCAGTTCAAGCGGTTGTTTCTCGCGTTCGTCGGAAAGGCAAAGCGGAAGTTCCATTTCCGCCTGTGGGATTTCTGTATTATGGGAAATCATATCCATTTTTTGATAAAGCCCGGAAGAGAGAATAATCTATCGGAGATAATGCAATGGGTAAAGTGCAATTTTGCCAAGGCGTGGAATAAGGCGCATCATCGGACTGGGCATGTGTGGGGTGAACGCTTCTATTCGCGGATAATCCGGGGTGTAGGGGAGTTTTTGAGAGTGAGGGAATACATAGAGGAGAATCCGGTAAAGGCAGGACTTGTGGAGCGAGCTGTAGAGTGGGTATATGGGAGTTTATATCAGCGTCTGCATGGGCAGACTGATTTGTTAGACGAACCTCCTGGCATCATTTGACAGCAGCAACAACGAGCAAGCAAGCAAGCAACGGGTGTCAGACAATTTTTGATAAAATAATCTAAAAAGTAGAAGTAATTCTCCTGCCAAGAGCGGCTAAACGTAAAAGTGCAGGGAAAACAGCTTGGCATGTTGACCCTGGGAGCCTTCAATACTATACTATTTCTACTTTGTAGGAGGGTTATATGTTTATGCCTTCCTGAAGTCTAAATATAGAGAGAGCGTTTTTTCAACAGGTCGGAGTTTGCAACAACCTCAAGAAAAAATATAAAAATAAGGAGGTAGTAGGTGATTATTATCGGAGAAAAAATCAATGGCTCCATTCCTTCGGTGGCCAAGGCCATAGCCGCAAAAGATGGGGATTCCATCCGCCGCTTGGCTGAAAAACAGAGCCAGGCAGGAGCCGCGTTTATTGATGTATGTGCTTCTGTACCAGGAGAAGAAGAACTGGAGGTCCTGGCATGGCTGATTGGGCTGGTGCAGGAAGTAAGCGATGTCCCTATTTCTATTGACAGCCCTAATGCGGCTCATTGTGTCCAGGCCATTCCGCTGTGTAAAAAACCGGGACTCATCAACTCGGTGTCTGGGGAAGGGGACAAGATCCGGCAGGTATTCCCGGTGATTGCCGATACCCCCTGGCAATGTATCGCCCTGCTCTGCGATGACACGGGGATCCCCAAGACCGTAGAAAAACGGTTAGCGGTTTTTGATACGCTGATGCAGCAGGCAGCAGCCTATAAGATAGCGCCGAAGCGTCTCTATATCGATCCCCTGGTAGAAATGCTCTGTACCGCGGAGGACGGTATTGCCCTGGTAACCCAGACCGTAAAAGCCCTGCGGGAACAGTACGAGGATATCCACATCGTGGGCGCGGCGAGCAATATTTCCTTCAATTTACCTGCCCGAAAATATGTCAATCAGGGGTTCATCATTTTAGCCATGCAAGCAGGAATGGATAGCGCTATCCTGGACCCCCTCAACAAGGACATTCAGGGTCTCATCTACGCCACAGAGGCCCTTTTAGGACAGGATGATTTTTGCATAGAATATATCGGCGCTTTCCGGGAAGGACGTTTTGGAAGCTGAAGGGAGACCAGGAAGACTGGCTCATCCCGATTGTATGACACGCAACTACGGGATGGGTTGATGTAAAGGAGAAAGAATATGTCGAAACTTGAAGCGATTGCCCAGGCAATTGAGGGGGGAAAAATAAAAATCATCGGGAGTTTGGTGGAGGAAGCCCTGGCAGAACAGGTGGATCCCCTCGCCATCCTGAACCAGGGGATGATCCAGACTATGGGCATCGTGGGAGATAAATTCAAGCGGGGGGACATCTTTGTCCCGGAAATGCTGATTGCTGCCAAGGCCATGAAAAAAGGGGTGGAAGTCCTGAAACCCCGGCTGGCAGGTCAGACGGATGTCAGTTTGGGTACCTGTATCATCGGCAGCGTAGCCGGGGATATGCACGACATTGGTAAAAACCTGGTGGCCATGATGATCGAAAGCGCAGGTTTTGATGTCATTGATTTAGGGGTGGATGTGTCTACCGAGGTATTCATCAAGGCCATCAAGGAACATCAAAAGGTCAAGATCGTGGCCTTTTCAGCCTTGCTCACCACTACCATGCCTGCCATGAAGGCTTCGGTGGCTGCGGTCAAGGCTTCGGGACTGGAAGGGTTTAAAATCATCGTTGGGGGAGCTCCTATTACCGAGGATTATGCCCTCCAGATTGGGGCCGACGGGTATTCTCCTGATGCAGGAAGCGCTGCGGTACTGGCCAAGAAACTCATCGCCTAAGTAAAAAGGCGGTTCTATGAGCGGGCTTGAAGCAGTACACACCTTGGCCTTACGCTGCGGGTTTAGCCATGTGGGAGATTTGGATGTAGGGACCATCAGGGTTCGGACCGAAGTTCGGGATAGCTGTGCGGAAAACAAGTGCCGGGCATACCGGACCAACTGGTCCTGTCCTCCTGGGTGCGGAACCCTGGGGGAATGTGAGCAGCGGATCCGAAACTATCACCGGGGGCTTATCCTGCAAACCACGGGTATGCTGGAAGACTCCCTGGATTATGAGGCTATGGAACGAATCGCCTTTGAGCATGGGAAAAACCTGGATGCGTTTAGCCCGGGCATACGGCTCCTCTATCCTTCCTGTCTGATGCTTGGTGCAGGGCCTTGTAGACGGTGTGCGGCGTGTACCTATCCTCATGAGCCATGCCGTTTTCCTGAACAGATGTTTTGCTCTATGGAAGCAATGGGTATGCTGGTGAGTGAGGTTTGTCAAGACAATACGCTGCCCTATTATTACGGTCCCAATACCTTAACCTATGTCGGCTGCGTTCTTTTGTATTAGCCTTTGCCTAAGCACAACGGATTTGTTCAACAACCCGGTGGGTTATCGCGGACTTTAGTCCGCGCTCGTAAGCTCCAGGGCGGGGTTACGGAAAATGAATAAAGGAGCGTCTATGCAAGCCCTTATCAAAGGGGGCCTCGTGGTAGGGGAAGACCAGGAAGCCGAAGGGGATGTGCGCATCATCGGAGAACGGATCGCCGCGGTGGGGAAGGATTTACCCCCAGAAAAGGGGGAAGAGATCATCGACGCCCAGGGCAAGATCCTGATTCCCGGAGGGATCGACGGGCATACCCATTTGAGTCTGGATCTAGGTTTTACCCGGGCGAGTGATGATTTTTATACGGGAACCGTAGCCGCTGCCTGGGGAGGAACCACCACTATCGTGGATCACCCTGGGTTCGGACCTGCAGGCTGTCCGTTGGATCATCAGATCCACGCCTATCATGCCCTGGCCGCAGGTAAGGCGGTGATAGACTATGGCTTTCACGGGGTGATTCAGCAGGTGGATGAGCAGACCCTTGACCGGATGGGATCCTTGGCAGATGAGGGGATCACGAGTTATAAGGTATATCTTACCTATGACTATAAGCTCTCGGATGAAGCGGTGTATCGGGTTTTAGAGCAGGCCCGCAAACTGGGACTGTTGATTGCGGTACATCCTGAAAATGACGGGATTATCGGGTATTTGCGTGCCCGGTTGGTACGGGAAGGTAAAACCGCTCCCGCCTATCATCCCCTTTCCCGGCCTGTGGCATGTGAAGCGGAAGCGATCAACCGGATGATCCTGTGGGCGAACATGGCCGGGGATGCACCCCTCTATATCGTGCATCTGAGTAATGAACGAGGGCTTGCCTTTATCCGGGAGGCCCGAAAGCGGGGACAGCAGCGCCTGTATGCAGAGACCTGTCCCCAATACCTATTGCTGGATGACAGGGTGTACGAGCAGCCGGGGTATGAGGGGCTGAAGTACCTTATGTGTCCGCCTCTCCGTAAACCTGAGGATAAGGAAAGCCTCTGGGAAGGCTTGACCGGGGATATTGATACGGTGGCCACGGATCACTGCCCTTTCTTTTTTAAAACCCAGAAGCTCCGGGGCAAGGATGATTTTACCCAGTGCCCCTCAGGGGCGCCAGGCATTGAAGAGCGCATCCCCCTGCTGTTTTCTGAGGGAGTGATGAAAAAGCGAATCTCCCTAAGGCGCTTTGTGGACCTGTGTTCGACCAATCCGGCGAAACTGTTCGGTATGTATCCGCAAAAAGGGGTGATCCGGGAAGGGTCTGATGCGGATATAGTCATCATCGATCCTGGGGTGAAAAAGGTCTTAGCCCAAAAACGACTCCACTCCCAGGTTGACTACAGCGTCTATGAAGGCTGGGAAGTACAGGGCTATCCTGAATGGGTTATTTCCCGGGGGGAAGTACTTGTCCGGACAGGGGTGTTTTCAGCCAGGCCGGGGAGGGGAAAATTCATCCCCCGGAAGCGGATGCACCCCCTTCTATAAAGCCTAAACTTGACCCACAAAAGTTTTGTGGTGTCAGACACTTTTTGAGGCAACGGGTGTCAGACACCAAATCTCAGTATCGTACAAAGGGAACAAGGCTGAGGAAACGTAATGAAAGGATTATTGACCATAATACAGGATGCTCTGCTGCAGAAACAGCCGGTGGTTCTGGTAACCATTGTAGGCAGCGCCGGTTCAACTCCCCGAGGGGCAGGATCACGGATGGTAGTAGGAGCGGAAGGGTGTCTCTATGGAACCATCGGCGGTGGCATATCCGAGCATCTCGCTGAAGAAGAAGCCAAAACCCTGATTCGAGAAAAGCGTTCCCAGATGAAAACCTATAGCCTGCATCCCTCTGAGGAGGCAGATATAGGGGCGGTATGCGGAGGGGATGTAAGCGTCCATTTTCAGTATCTGGATCCTGATGACAGGGGTATTGGTGAGGTGATTCAGACCGGGATAGGGTGTTTTACCGCCCGGGAGAACCTATGGCTGGTGAGTCAACTGGTTATAGGGCCGGGACCTGCAAGCTTAGGGCTTGTGGGAGCCGCAGGACTGGTCCGGTGGACCGGATCGGTTCCCCAAGACCTGAGGGCCTTCTTGACGCCCCAGGGAACCCAGATAGGCCAAGGGGAGAAACGCTATTTTTCCGAGCCTTTGGTGCGGGCTAGTTTTGTCTACGTATTCGGGGCTGGGCACGTAGCCCGGGAATTGGTGCCGCTCCTGGCCCGTCTAAACTTCCGCTGCATTGTCTTTGATGATCGGGAAAGCCTGGTCTGTCCTGAACGGTTTCCCGATGCGGAGAAAACCGTGCTGGGAGATTTCTCCGCTATCCCATCCCTGGTACAAATCACCCAAGAAGATTATGTGGTGGTGGTAACCCGTAGTCACGGTTGCGATTTTCAGGCCGCGGCATTCGCCTTGGGGACGCCTGCACGGTATATCGGTATTATCGGGAGCCGAACAAAACTGAAGGTCATCCGGGAAAAACTCCGCGCTCTGGGGTTTACCCAGGAAGTTATTGCCGGGGAGCGGGTTCACGCCCCCATTGGACTGGCGATTAAGAGTGAAACCCCTGCGGAGATTGGGGTGAGTATAGCAGGGGAACTGATCCTTGCCCGGGCAAGCCCCAGGCCGGAGGAATGAGCTAAGGAGCACCGCGTGTATTTCCCTCGGGTTCTTTAGCAGCGCGCCGCCGCCTTTCGCAGAACTCTGGGTAACTACCTTGAGCCCATAGTCCGTGCCGATAACCAGGGCCGCCGGGACTATCGCCTTGAGGGTGCGGGGCTCGTTCACCGCGAGGATTTCAGCCTTCACCGGCGCGGACAGGCCGTCGTCAAAGAAGAGTCCGGCCTGGTCTTGGTGATCGGTATCCGCCTCGATCTTGAGGCCGTAGCCCCGGATGGTGAGGATGTTGCCGATGGTCATCACCTCGTCAAGATGGCCCGTGTGTTCATCCAGAGCTTCGGCGATAAGGCCGTCCCGCTGGTCAATACCGTCAAACTCCACCTGCACCCGTTCCCGGATGTAGCGCCGCAGGGCCGCGCCGGTCTGGAGCCGGGCTTCGGGGTGGATGCCTTCGGGAAGGCGGGTCTCCGCGCCCGTACTCACCGGGAAGGCGGATGCTCAGGTTAAAGACCGGGGTCTTGATCTTGTAGTCGTCCGCGGCCAGGTAGTAGATAAGCTCGCAGGCCGCGGTAAAGCCTTCCTCAATGACCCGGGGGTCAGCCTCGATGTTGTAGACCTCCGCTTTGCTGGCTATGCCGTGGATGTCCAGTTCCGGCTGGAACACGGCCTTGAGGTTAAAGGGCTTCTTCGCGCCGGGCAAAAAAGCGTGGACGAACTTGGCCATAACCTTGTGGATGATGTCCTTTACCATAAAATCGAGGGCCATAGGGCTATACACCTTGCCGCGTCCTTTAGGCGCGGCGCTTTACTGTAAGGCGGAGCCGTACGGCTCCGCCTGTCCCGCCCCATACAGGGCGGGGTTTGGCCTTATTCGGCCTGTATCGTTAAGGTGATGCTGCTGTTGATGCTGCCGCCGGTAAAGGCCGCGCCGTCCCAGCCCCTGCCCCGGAAGCCGTTACCCCAGGTTTCGGTACTATCCGAGTCGCTGTAGGTCGCGCCCAGCGTGCCGTACCCTGTTGCGTTTGACGGAACCTTGACGGTAACAGCTTTGGCATCATAGACATAGTCGAACATTGAATTTCCCAGCGTGGGGGCCGCGCTGCCCAAAGTAACAGTCAGGGCGCTTGTGCCGGTGGAGGAGAAGGCGTCATGGCCGATGGAGGTTGCCACCGGGAGGCTCACGGTAGTCAGGGAGGTGCAGTTGTAGAAGGCGTAAGGGCCGATGGAGGTTGCCGCCGGGAGGCTCACGGTAGTCAGGGCATCGCAGCCGGAGAAGGCTTCAGCGAAGATGGAGGTTACCGTATTCAGAGTTACCGCACCCGCTGCGCTGGGATACGCGAAAAGCATTGTTCCGGCTTTATTCAGCAGCATACCCTTTTCGCCCTTATAGTAGGGATTGCCGGAGGCTACGGTGATAGTCGCCAGGTTTGTACAACCCCTAAAGAGACCGCTAGAGATTGTTTTCAGGGTTGCCGGGAGGCTCACGGTACGCAGGGTGGTGCAGTTGTAGAAGGCGTAAGGGCCGATACGTTCCACAGCAGAGCCGCTGACACTGGCTAGGACGCTAAAGTCCTTGAAGCTGGGGCTGTCGGAGGTTCCCTCAATGCTTGTCGCCCCGTTGGGCAGTACCAGAGACACGATCTTGTTTTTACCGGTCGTGGCCGTACCCGGATCAAATTCCGTCCCGGATATGGTACAGGCGGACAGGTCCAGAGCGACAAACTTGTCTACGACCTGTATCACGTCCATGAGGTTAGACCAGAGGCTTGTATTATCGAGGTTAAGCTGTACATTCAGGGACACCGGGATAGCGGTAATGGCTCCGCCGGAAGCGGCGCTCAGGTAAGCATAGATACTAGCAATGTCGTGGAGGGCTTCGGCCTGTACCGTAACGCTTGCCGTGCCGGACTTGCCGGGGTCAACAGTGGAGGCGGCTCGTACCGTCAGGGTCGAGGCGCTTTCATTGGACGCCACAGAGAGAAGGCCATCCGTACCGATGCCGGTTCCGTTCCCGCCGCCTTCCACGGTCCAGGTAACGGTTTGGGCCGGGGTATTGTTCCCGTTTACCACCGCGGTAAACTGCCGGGTTCCTCCTTTGGTAACCGTCGTGGTTGCGGGGTTTACCGTAACGCTGGTAACCGTGGAAGTCTGACCGCCGCTGCTTACCGTAACCGTCGCGGTGCCGGACTTGCTTGGGTCATCGGTGGAGGCGGCTCGTACCGTCAGGGCTGTGGCGGTTTCATTGGCCCCTATGGACAGGAGGCCGCCGGTACTGATGCTTGTCCCATCCCCGCCGCCTTCCACGGTCCAGGTAACGCTTTGAGCCGGGTTGTTGGTTCCGCTTACGGCAGCGGTAAACTGCTGGGCAGCGCCTTTGGCAACAGTTGCGGTTGCGGGCGTTACGGTAACGCTGCTCACAGTGGGAAGCTCATTCTCGCTGGCATACACCGTAACGATTGCCGTACCGTATTTGCTTGGGTCAGCGGTGGAAGTGGCCCGCACCGTCAGGGTTGCGGCGGTTTCATTGGCCCCTACGCTGAGGAGGCCGCTGGCACTGATGCTTGTCCCGTTTCTGCCGCCTTCCACGGTCCAGGTAACGGTTTGGTTATTGTTCCCGCTTACGGTGGCGGTAAACTGCTGGGTTCGGCCCTTCGCTACGTTGGCGCTTGAGGGGCTTACCGTAACGCTGCTGCTTACCGTAACGGTCGCCGTGCCGGACTTGCTTGTGTCAACGGTGGAAGTTGCCCGGACAGTCAGGGTTGGGGCGCTTTCATTGGCCCCTACGGAGAGAAGGCCGCCGGCACTGATGCTGGTTCCGGTTGCACCGCCTTCCACAGTCCAGGTAACGGTTTGGGCCGGGTTATTGTTCCCGCTTACCGCGGCGGTAAACTGCCGGGTCGTGCCTTTGGCAACAGTCGGCGTTGCCGGGCTTACGGTAACGCTGGTAACCGTGGGGTTGTCCGGCTCCTTGGTGGGATCAGGGCAGGCAGTAAAGAAGAGGAGCGGGATTAGCGCCGCGAGGGCAAACAGGGGGGGGGGGGGGGGGGTAATAACGGGCGCCGGGCTTGTTCATAACGGCACATTCTTTGTCTGCACCGTTTCCATACGTGCTTTTCATGGCAATTTCCTTATAAGGCGGCTGTTTTCACGGTTTGATGTTCAATCGGGGGGGCTAAACCATGTCATGTACACAGCCCCTTGCTTGTAAGATAGGCCGCTCTAAGAACGGCCTGGGAAACAGTATAGCACGGGGCGGGGGTGTTTGTCAAACCTTCGCTCATCATTGGGTGCAACTTTTTTTTCGGGGCATTCAGGCAGCCATGATAAAGTTCCGAACCGAAGTACCCCATATCCCGCTTTCTTCCTTGGCTTTCAGGGTCACCATGGCCTGGGCTGTCGGCTCATTCCACCTCATCCCCGCCTGTTTGCACCGTTTCTGCACCACCGTCTTGTTCCCGCTTTCTATCGGTCCCGACCCTATGTAATAACCACGCCGTTTATAGCCGGCGTAATCTATCTTGTTTTTGTTATGCTCAATATACGTATACGGATTCACCACTCCCACAGGAAGGGCTTTCCCTTTATACCGCTCCAGCCGTCTCATGACCTCTTCCGACCTGCTCTTCCGTAACAGCTCAATAAGTTCTTCCGCCCAGAGCGTGTAGCGCTTCTCATCCCCCGGA
>JAIRNP010000103.1 GCA_031258005.1 Treponema sp. | reverse complement strand
CGTCGCGGGTCCGGCACTTCCTTGATCCTTTCAGCCAATCCTCCGATATCCATACTATCCCCTCCCAAGGATAGTCTCATTTTACCTTTCGGGGGACAAAAGTAAATGCAGGAGCCCTGGGACTTTATCACAAAAGCTTGACAGAACAGAGCAAAGCGTATAAGATATTTTATGTTTCTATATAAAGAAACATAAAATTCGTTAATTTGAGGAGAAGAACTATGGCGACAAATATCCCTACCAGGCTGTATCTTGCGGAAGACGAGCTGCCCGCCAACTGGTACAACCTACGGGCCGATATGCGGGAAAAGCCGGAGCCCATCTTACATCCCGGAACCCTCCGGCCGGCCGCCGCCGCGGACCTGGAACCGGTGTTCTGCAAGGAGCCGGTGAAGCAGGAATTGGACGAAACCATCCGGTATATACCAATTCCTCCGGGGCTCCTGGAGTTTTATAAGGCCTACCGGCCCGCGCCTCTGATCCGGGCCCGCTTCCTGGAAAAGGCCCTGGAAACCCCCGCGGAGATCTACTATAAACACGAAGGAACCAATACCTCGGGGTCCCATAAGCTGAATTCCGCCGCGGCCCAGGCCTATTACGCCAAGGAGGAGGGCCTCAAAGCCCTGACCACCGAAACCGGCGCGGGGCAGTGGGGCAGCGCCATGGCTATGGCCTGTGCTTTTTACGGCCTGGACCTCACCGTGTACATGGTCAAGGTGAGTTCTGAACAGAAGCCCTACCGTAAGGCCCTCATCGAAACCTACGGGGCGAACCTGATCCCCTCCCCGTCGAACACCACCGATGCGGGGCGTAAAATCCTGGAGCGGGACCCCAATACCGGGGGATCTCTGGGCTGCGCCATCTCCGAGGCGATTGAGACTGCGGTGAAGACCGATAAGTGCCGCTATGTCCTGGGGAGCGTCCTCAACCACGTATTGCTGCACCAGTCCATCATCGGCCAGGAAGTAAAGGCCGCCTTTGACAAATACGGCATTAAGCCCGACATCATCATCGGCTGCGCCGGGGGCGGCTCGAACCTTGGGGGCCTGATTTCCCCCTTCATGGGGGAAAAACTGGCGGGTAAATCCAATATCCGCTTTATCGCCGTGGAACCCGCGTCCTGCCCCTCCTTTACCCGGGGAAAATACGCCTACGACTTCGGCGATACGGGCAAGACCACCCCCCTGCTCAAGATGTACACCCTGGGCAACGGCTTTATCCCCTCGGCGAACCATGCGGGGGGCCTCCGCTACCACGGGATGAATTCGGTGCTCTCCAAGCTCCACCACGACGGCTTCCTGGAGGCCCGGGCGGAGGTGCAGACCGAGGTCTTTGACGCGGCGGTACGGTTCGCCAAAATTGAGGGGATCCTCCCCGCCCCGGAATCTTCCCACGCCGTCAAGGTCGCCATCGACGAGGCACTGGAGTGTAAGCGGACCGGCGAAAAAAAGACGATCCTCTTCGGCCTGACCGGAACCGGGTACTTCGATATGACCGCCTACATGGCCTACAACGCCAAGACCATGAGCGACTACATCCCCACCGACGCCGATCTGGAACGGGGCTTTGCCACCCTGCCTGACATCCCCAGAACAAGGAGGTTTAGCCTTTAAGATGGGGCCGTTTCAAAACTGCAGCTTTTGGAATAGCCTCTAACTGGTTCGCAGTATGACCCGAAGCATTTGGGAAAAAACCTTCGTCATCGCGGCAATCGCTTCGGGCGGTAGCCCCGGGCGGATCAGCCTCCGCCATATCCTTCCCCATATCCTGCCGGGGATGCTGGTGTACGGTCGCCTTTTCCTGAATGGGGGGGGGCTTAGTACTGAGGCCTGGGATTATATGAGCATCCTGCCGGCACCCCTTTTCGCGACGGCATGCATCATCCGCTCGGCGGTCTGTTTTCAAATGCTCGGAGAAGCCCTGCAAGAGGTAACCTGCACCTTGGAAAGGGGGTGCTGCCTTGAGCGGGAGCAGGCGGACAACCCAAAGCCGCTCGAAGGGGTGTGTGAAGCGGACGAAACGTATTTTTTGGAGCGCGTAAAGGGCCTGAAAATCCCCTGCGGGTATCACCGCAAGGCAAGGAAACACGGGGCAAAAGCTCAAAAACGCGGCGTTTCAGACGAATACGGCTGCGGGTGCGCGGCAGGGGAGCGTGACGGCGCGGCATTTGCAACCGCGGTCAACAGGGCGATGCCAAGCAGGGAAGAACTTCTCGGCGTGTTCGGGGAACGCGTTGAGGGCGGCACTTTTTTACTCTGTGACGGGTCGAAAAATGACGGCGTTTTCTCCGAAAGCGGGAAATGGGTAACCGCGAACGCAAGCCCGGAGACTCCGGGTCTTACCAACATAAACGCCGTAAGCGCATACCACAGTTTCATAAAAGAACGCGACAGAAACGCCGGGGGGATTTGCGACGAAATACCTGAACCGGTACAACGCGCTGTTTTCCACCGCGTTTAGCGCTTCGGATTCTGTCGTTGACGATGTATATAAACGGCTCTCCGCAATGAACGGGGGGTTTGTTTCTATCGCCGTTTCGCAAAGTTCCCATTTGCTTGTCATATAGCAAATCATGTCTAGTTCCGACTATCACCAAAATCATTATAGGGGCATTATTTGGGTTGAGGATACGCGAAGGGACGATAGCATCCGCCGATGATGCCGGGCCGAATCGGTTAGCAAGTTTCACTCGACAAAATTACCGTATCAAATTAATATATTAGACTTGTTCAATAACTGAAGTTATTGAACAAGTCCATTAGAAAATGTAACATAAGGGGTCAATATAGTTAAAGTTATCAAAGGGTGTTCCATGGCGGAAGCATTGGGTCTGTTTCAGAGATATAGCGACATTCGGCTGTAGTCCTAGGGCCTGTTCACACTAATGAAATATGATATACCGGAGACATGGAACTCAGCCAAAACAATTCAAGCGGCTAACTCCCCTGCTACCGAAGCGGCGAGGGCACGTAAAAACAGACAATCTGACCCTTCTGAATGCCCGTATCTATATCTGCGAAAACGGGTGCACATGGCGGGCTGTACCCGAAACGTTCGGTTCCTGGCACTCAAGCTATA
>JAIRNP010000020.1 GCA_031258005.1 Treponema sp. | reverse complement strand
GGGGCGGGAACTTCCGGCGATTATGAAACGGCTGAAACAGGTGTTTGCCCAGCGGTACAACCGGAAAGCAGGGAGGATCGGGCATATCTGGGGGGATCGGTATGGCTCGTGGATAGTGGAAGGGGAACCCCCTGAGGAGGAACCCATAGCGATGAAAGATCGAGTCGGGGCATCGAAGGCGGGGGTCAGACCCTTTTATGGAAAAACCACGATTCAAACCGTTTTTCTCCACATGTTCCCTTTTCCTACCGTCCCTGTACCCGGATAAACGGTACCAACCCTCCGCACGTTCCGAATCAGTCCTGATTTCCGGCACAAACCGAAAACCTCCGGGGGAGCGGTCTATCCTGGGACAGGTATAATCTAAACTTGTGGGTCAAGTGTAGCTCTGCCAGATGGGGAGGATCCGCCTCCAGGGTCTTATAGTTTTTTGATAAAAAGATCAAAAGCCTGCAGGCCCAGGGTGACGACTGCGGTAACTATAGCGCCTGCGGCCATGACCCCAAGGAGTACGGCGATCATGGTTTTACCCTTGCCGATGCCGAGCACCCAGGCCCCCAAGGTTCCGGTCCACGCGCCGGTAATCGGGAGGGGTATGGCCACAAATGCGGCTATCCCAAGCCACCCCCATATATGTATCCCCTTATGGAGTTTGACCCGAGCCCGTTCTACAAAGCGGTTAAACAAGTTCCGGTACCAATCCATAATAAACAGGCCTTTATGCAGGGTTGAAAGGAAAAGCCAGCATGCAGGAGCTACCAAGGCGTTGAACGCCGCCGAAAAGGGGTAGGCCCAGTACCAGGGTAAGCCGGAGGCTATAGCAAAGGGAATTCCTCCCCGGAGTTCGGAAATCGGCAGGAACGAGAGGAGGGCAGTCCAAACCAGGATGGAAGGCGTATTCATTGTATAAGCCTATCAGAAAAGCGGTATCCCGTCTACTCCGGTTCCTGGGTGCGGACGAAACCGGCGCCAAGGGAAAAAACTATTTTCTTGACGCCTCTAGCTTTGCATAGTACCCTTAATGATCATAGGTATAATCCTATTACATTTATGGAGCACAACATGAAAAAAATGCTTTTATCTGGGTTTGCAGTAGTGCTGGCCTTCAGCATAGCAGGCTGCAATAAAACCAATCCTGCCGGTTCTGGGACAAGGGCAGCAACAGAAACAAAAACGTTTACGTTGAAAATGTCTACCCAGTTGAACGAAACAAGTCCCATTGTAGAGGGCTTTAAGGAATGGGCAAAGAACGTGGAAGCTAAAACACAAGGGGGCATTACCATCCAGGTGTATCCTTCTGCCCAGTTGGGGAGCGATGAGGACGTGATCGAGCAGGCGATTCAAGGGGTGAATGTGGCGGTTCTGACCGACGGCGGCCGCATGGGAAACTATGTAAAGGAAATTGGGATTATCGGCATGCCCTATATTGCAGATAACTATGATGAACTCGTGCAGATTACCCAGACCAAGACCTTTACGGAATGGGAGGATCGGCTTGCCTCGGAGAATGGGATCCGGGTTCTTGCTTTTAACTGGTACGACGGGCCCCGGCATTTTCTCACCAATATTCCGGTTACAACGCCGGCTGACTTAAAGGGCCAGCGAATTCGTACTCCCGGCGCACCGGTATGGGCCAAGTCCGTGGAGGCTATGGGGGCAACACCCATTGCTATGGGCTGGAATGATTCGTATAACGCCATTCAGTCCAAGTCGATTGACGGCGCTGAAGCCCAGCATACCGCGACGTTTGGTGCGCGGCTTTACGAAGTGGTCAAATATATCGATAAAACCGCCCATTTCCAGCTTGCCAACGGGATTATTGTGGGGGAGAAATGGTTTTCCAAGCTGCCTGCGGAGTATCAAGAGATTCTCGTGGCGGAATGCCGGGCCGCGGCATCGGAAAATGCCCGGCTGGTGGAACGGGTGGCGGATGATTACGAGAATCAGATGATTGACAAAGGCATGGTGGTCGTTGTCCCCGACCGGGAGGCTTTCAAAGCCGCAGCAGAAACGGCATATACGACCCTGGACTTTGCGTCCTTGCGGGATCAACTGTACGCGGAATTAGGAAAAAAATAGCCCTTTTAAACAAAGTAGCGTTGTTCAGAAACTGAGGTTTCTGAACAAATTCCGTTTGAAAACAGCAAAATGCGAAGCATTTTGTAAGACTTGCAAGCTAACCGCAGGTTAGCAGATAACCAACCGGGTTATCGAACAAGTCTAGTATCTATACCGTCCTGGTATCTGTATGCTTACCAGATAACCATGGCAGGTATAACGAGGCTTATCATCAGGACTGTATAGGTACATGAAAAATGGCTGGCTACGCTTTTGGTAATAGGACCCAAGGCGTAGGGAGGAGGAGACGCTTGTGAAGCAGATACAACTCGTGTACCGGTGGTTCTGTAAAATCGAAGAAGTTATCGTTTCAATATTTGTGGGGGTGATCACCTTTTTAGTGTTTATTTCCGCGGTGGCGCGAAGCATCAAACATCCCTTGAATTGGGCCCAGGATGTGTCCCTGCTCTTATTTGCGTGGGTGGTATTTTTGGGAGCGGATCTGGCCCTCAGGAAAGCAGATTTTGTACGGGTGGATATGCTGATTAGTCATTTTCCCGCAAAACTGCAAAAACTGCTGTATTACCTTATGTACCTCTTGGCTATTGGCTTCTTGGGAATCCTGGTGGTTTATGGGTTTCCCTTAAGCATAGACAATGCCAAGCGCTTGTTTCAAACCTTGGGGATCAGTTATTCCTGGGCAACCGTCAGCGCCCCCATTGGTTCCATACTGCTCATCGTTACCATCATATTAAAACTCATCGCTCATTGGAAAGACCGGAAAATTGTACTGCAGAGTAAGGAGGCGATCTGATGGGTGTAGTGGTTATAGTCTTTTTCTTGCTGCTCCTCTTGGGTATGCCGGTGGCCTTTGCCATCGGTGTTTCAGGGACGGTTTTCTTTCTGGTTACCCCGGATATTCCCTTTTCCATTGTGGTGCAAAAAGTCGTCAGTTCAAGCCAAAGTTTTACCCTCTTGGCCATTCCCCTGTTTGTGTTTGCAGGAAACTTGATGAACAACACCGGGATTACCTCCCGGCTCATCAAGCTTTCCAATGTGTTGACCGGACACATGTACGGGAACTTAGGCCAAATATCCTGTGTGCTTTCAACGCTGATGGGCGGGGTTTCCGGTTCCGCCAATGCGGATGCGGCTATGGAATGCCGGGTGCTCGGTCCTGCTATGACTAAACGGGGGTATACCAAAGGGTATTCCGCAGCGGTAAACGGTATTACCTCCTTAATTACGGCAACGATTCCACCCAGTATGGGGCTCATTATTTACGGCTCCGTGGGGGAGGTCTCTATCGGGCGGCTGTTTGCCGGAGGGTTCATTCCAGGGTTTATGATGATGCTTGCCCTGATGATTACCATACGGATTACCGCAAAAAAACGGGGGTATCTGCCGGAACGGGACCGGCCGGCCCATCCTAAAGAAATTGGTAAGGCCTTCGTGGACAGCATCTGGGCCCTCTTCTTTCCCGTCATCTTGATTCTGGGTATTCGGTTTGGGATATTCACCCCCTCTGAGTCGGGGGCCTTTGCCTGCATGTATGCGATCTTCGTCGGCGTGGTTATTTACCGGGAACTGAACCTGAAGACTTTTTTTCAAACTCTCCGGGATACGGCAAACGACATCGGTATCATTATGATTTTGGTTTCCCTCTCGGGCATCTTTGGATACGGTATTGTGTATGATCGCATTCCCCAGGCTATGGCTTCGTTTTTGGTGAATATCACCTCAAACCCCTATATCCTGCTGCTGATTATCATCCTCTTGCTGATATTCTGCGGGATGTTTGTTGAGACCACGGTAATTGCCCTGCTCCTTACCCCCATATTGCTGCCGGTGATCACCTCCGTGGGTATTGATCCGGTGCAATTCGGTCTGATTATGATGACCGTGGTTACCATGGGAATCATGACGCCTCCGGTGGGCATTGCCTTGTACACCACCTCCAGCATCATGGGGTGTAAACCTGAAGAAACTGCCCGGGAATCGGTTCCGTTTATTATAGCGGTGATTATAGTGGTCATCGCGTGTATCCTTTGTAAGGATCTGGTGCTCTTTATTCCCAATCTTATCTTTGGAAAATAAGGAGCAGGGACGATATGGAGGGAGTATATCACCAATTTGTTTGAAGTGCGAAAATAGAAGGGCATAGAAACGGCATCGTAAACGTGAAATTACAATGATAATGCCCCCTTGGGTAGCATGGCGAGAGGAGGACACGATGGCCTTGAGACTACCGATGGGACAGAAGGAATGGTTGAGATGAAAAGTGATGGAACTGGTTAAGCGAGGGCAGTTGACGACACGGGAAGCGGTCTTCAGGGCGTATCGGAAACGGTATTGGACTTGTATCTTGACACAATAATTCCCTGGGCTTTATAGTAGCTATGGCTTAGATCAATAGATTATAAGTGAGGTACTACCCATGGATTCTTATACTGGACGCATTACCAGTCTGCGTATCGAGCATATCACCAAACGGTTCCCCGGTATCCTGGCTAGTAATGATATTTCCCTGAATGTGGGAGCGGGCGAGGCTCTTGCCCTGGTAGGGGAGAACGGCGCAGGAAAAACCACGTTGATGAACATTCTCATGGGACTGTACCAGCCCGATGAAGGCCGGATCCTCATCAATAATGAGGAAGTACGGTTCCATACCCCGAAAGACGCCATCGCCGCAGGATTGGGAATGGTCCATCAACAGTACATGCTCGTTCCGAACATGACCGTGCTGGAGAATATTGCCTTAGGATACCGGCAGGCCTGGAATCCCCTGAAACTCAATACGGCCATGATCCGATCCCGAATCGAAGAGATTGCTCAGCACTACGGCCTGCCTGTAGATGTAGATGCGTATATTTGGCAACTTTCCGTGGGGGAACAGCAGCGGGTTGAACTGGTCAAGACCTTATGTCTGGGGGCGAAGTTTCTCATCCTGGATGAACCTACCAGCGCCCTCACCCCCCAGGAAACCGATGAGCTTATCGCCCTGTTGAAACGGATGACCCAGGAACTCTCCCTCATTTTTATCAGTCATAAGCTCCAGGAGGTCAAAAGCCTCTCTACCAAGGTTACGATTCTCCGCCACGGGTCTGTAGTGTTTGAGGGGAACACCGCGGATCATTCGCCGGCAGCTATTGCCGCGCTCATGACCGGACACGAGGTGGAGCTTCCCCAGAATACCGAAAAACCCTGTACCGGAGAACCGGTCATGGAGATTAAAGACATCTGCGTGAAAAGCGACCGGGGGTTTCTTGCTTTGAACCAGTTCAATCTCTCAATCCGAGCCGGGGAGATCGTGGGATTAGCCGGAGTTTCCGGCAACGGGCAAAAGGAGCTTGCCGAAGCTATCAACGGTTTGCGGAAGATAGAGTCCGGTACCATTACCTTCTTTAATACCGGTCTGGGTAACACTTCATCGGCCTATGTCATCGGGAAGGGCATGGGGTATATTCCTGAGGAGCGTAATATCGAAGGGATCGTCCCCAGTTTCTCCATCAAAGAGAACTTCATCCTCAAGGATGTAGCCCGGGAACCCTATTCCCGTCATAGTTTCCTCAAACAGCAGGTCATCAATACCACTGCGGAAACCCTTAGGCAGCAATTCGACATCCGCAGCCCCAGTACCCAGGTGGCCGCAGGAGCCCTCTCCGGCGGGAACATTCAGAAAGTCATTCTCGCCCGGGAACTGACCCGGAATCCCCGCTTCCTTATCGCGGTCTATCCCATCCGGGGGCTTGATCTCGGCGCGGCGGAGTTTATTCACAAGCAATTACTAGCGAAACGGCGGGAGGGGATCGGGATTCTGCTGATTTCTGAGGAATTGGAGGAGATCATGAACCTTTCAGACCGTATTGCGGTGATCTTTAAAGGCCATATCCAGCAAATCCTCGACCGTAAAGAAGCGAATCGGCGAAATCTGGGTATGCTCATGGCAGGGGTAAAAGATGTCGAAGCACTTTAAAGTCGCGTACCAAATCACCATCATCATTCTCGCGGCCTTGGTGGCGATGCTCATGGCCGCAGTGGTTCTCTTAGTCATAGGCGCGGACGTTTTGCGGGTCTATCAGGTGATCCTCACGGAGCCGCTGAAAAACCTATCCCTCATTGCAGAGGTCATGCTGAGGGCAATCCCCCTCTCCATTATCGCCTTGGGTATTTCCGTGGCCTACCGGAGCGGGATCATCAATATCGGGGCTGAGGGGCAGATGGGGATGGGTATTCTCGCGGCCACTGCCACCGCCCTGTTCCTCCAGGATCTGCCGCGGCCGCTGCTGTTGCCCCTGGTCCTCTTCGCCGGATGCATGGGAGGCGGGATCTGGGGCTTGGTCCCGGGTATCCTCAAGGCAAAACTGGAGGTGAGCGAACTCCTTTCCACGGTGATGCTTAACTATATCGCGGCCCAGTTGTACACGTTCTGCCTCCGGGGGCCGCTCCTGGATCCGGCAGAGCTTACCATGGGGAGCGGTACTCCACAGTCTATGCGCTTAACCCGCTCAATCTGGCTGGACCGGATCATCCAGGGAACCCGCCTCCATACCGGGGTGTTTATCGTCCTGGTGCTCGCAGTGGCGGTTTTTCTGCTCC
The DNA here is from genome assembly GCA_031258005.1 of Treponema sp. Lineage (GTDB taxonomy): Bacteria > Spirochaetota > Spirochaetia > Treponematales > Breznakiellaceae > JAIRLU01. The sequence continues at coordinate 7,011 of JAIRNP010000020.1, read as the reverse complement.
TGTGGAAAACCGCTTTTGGGTATAAAATGCGCGCTGCCGGCGCCCAGGATCGGGCGGCTCGATACGGCGGCATCAACGTGGCCAAGTACATGATCATCTCCATCGGGATTTCCGGCGCTTTGGCGGGGCTTGCAGGAGCAGTGGAGATTGCCGGAGTACATCACCGGGCCATTGAGGGCATCACCGGCGGGTATGGCTTCAGCGGTATTGTGGTGGCCCTTTTCGGAGGACTCCATCCTGCAGGAATCATTCCTGCGGCCTTTTTCTTTGGCCTGCTCATTGTAGGAGCAGACATGACCCAGCGCATGGTGGGGGTCCCTGCCAACATGGTGCAGGTATTGCAGGGGATCATCATCCTGGTGATCGTGGCGGCCAAGATGATCCTCGCCAACCCCTATCTCATGGAACGAGGCTGGCGTAGCTATCAAGCCATGATCGGTAAAAAGGAGGTCCTCCCATGAGTTTTATTGTCAACATTCTTTCCCTAAGCGTACCCTTTTCAGTAGCCCTCTTGATTGCCGCCTTGGGTGAAGTGGTGAACCAGCGGGCAGGGATCTTCAATCTCGGCTGTGAAGGCATCATGGCTATAGGCGCCTTCATCGGGATCTTCATCCCTTATATGGTAGGCCGCGGCGGAGCTACCCCCGGGGTCTTTAACCTGTTGGGGCTTATCGCCGCCGCTGCTGCAGGGGCCCTCTTAGGGCTATTCTTCGGCGTGGCGGTGGTTAGCTTCCGGGCGCCCCAGGGGATTGCCGGTATCGGCCTACAGATGTTCGGCGTAGGTACTGCTGGTACCTTGTTCCGGCATTTCGTCGGCGGGACTCAGAGCGTGCCCGGTATCGGCGCAGCTCCCATCCCGTTCCTATCCCGGCTCCCGGTTTTAGGACCGATCCTCTTTAACCACAACATCCTGGTATACCTGGCCTTCCTCATGGTACCCCTTACCTGGTACCTCCTTTTCAAGACCCCCTGGGGTCTCCAGGTTCGGGCAGTAGGCACCTATCCCCGGGCTGCGGATTCGATTGGGATTCATGTCAACCAGGTACGCTACCAGGCCCTGGCAGTGGGAGGCGCCATGGCCGGGCTTGCCGGAGCCTACCTGTCCTTATGTCAAGCCAAGATGTTCAGCGATTCCATGATTGCCGGCAGGGGTTTCATTGCGGTTGCCCTGGTCTATTTTGGTCATTGGAGTCCGGTGAAGATCATGGGGGGAGCCCTCCTTTTCAGCCTTGCCCAGTCCTTCCAACTGGCCATACAGGGGCAAGGGATCAATTTTCCTTATGAATTTGCGGTGATGCTGCCCTACCTCACGGTCATCGTGGTGCTTGCCTTTGCCCGGAAGAACCAGCACCTGAGCCCTGCGGCCCTGGGTAAACCCTTTAACCGGGAAATGCGTATCTAAACCTAGGACCGGCGGCGGGGACCATGTGGGTAGAAAACTGTTGCACAGGGCCATAGGCGTAGCATAGAGTTGTTCAAAATCTTCAGTTTTTGGAGACACGCATTGCTTGTTCAGTTTCCGCTTAAAAACAGAAGGAGATGTGGTACGGACTAAAAGTCCGCGACAACCAACCGGGTTGTTGAACAGGTCCATTAAACCCGTCGATGGACTACGGCTGCCTGCTAGTATGAAACGGCTTAAACAAAGGTTTGCGGAACGGTTCAACCGATTGACCGGGAGGATAGGACATATCTTGGGAGATCGGTATGCATCTCGGATCCTTGCGGGGGAACCGCCAGGTTTCTCCCTCCTTCTCGCCCATCCGCCTGGATAAGCGCCGTCATCCTGCCCCGTATCCACCTTAAGTACCCCTGTGCCTCAGGCCGAAAGGACCCTGCCGGTACTGGATCCCTTTTGACAAAACGGGGGGAATTGGGGTATAGTGATTTTGTAGACTTCAAAGGAAGAGGGGTGCAATTCCCCGGCTATACCCGTAACTGTAAAGGAGGGCCTGACTGTTGCGTCCTTAAATACGCCCATAGAGGTTGCTTTAAGGTTTTTCCCGTGAAGGGGTCAGGCAGCTTTGTCGAGACAGCCACTGGAAGCGCACGGCGCTTGTGGGAAGGCTGACAAAGAGGTAACTCGAAGCCAGGAGACTTTGGTCTGCGATTCTTGTTTCTTTAGGTCCGAGGATGGGGCCTTGAGAGAAACCGTTACCCTGAATTTGAGGATGAGCTAGCTTATCAACACCAGAGAGGTATAATCACCCCTCTTACCGGGGATAGGGGGAGGTAGAACAATGAGTAGAAAAGGTACCGGGGTATGTCCTGGCAGTTCACGATGCAGAGGAACCCCACTATTGTTCCCTGTGCGGGGCTTTCTGTTACTGGTTCTCGGGGTGGTGTTTTTCTCCTGTGAACTGTACCGCTACGGCGAACTCGACGGCGCGGACCAAACACAGCCCTATTATCCCTTAGATGATGTATTCGAGGATACCTTGGCTGCCATGTCCGGGGTGTGGTACTCCCATTATGCGGGCATGGGGCGGCTTGACGGCTACCGTATCGGTAAATGGGAAGACTTTAATGCCTTGATAGTGGAAAGCAAGAAGGCGCTGTTTCCAGCTATATCTGTTCCGTATACTACCTACACCGATACGGCCTTTACGGAGGAGGATTACTTTGTATTTTATGACGATACGGTGTTTGGTCAGAGCGACGACGGGGTGGGCGGTAACGGCGGCTGGGACGAACTGGTTACCCGGTATATCGGCATAGTCCGGGCAATCAACGTCTTTAACGGCGACCGGAACCGGGGCGCGATAATCATCGAGTACCTTACCGGCTGCGCCCCTCAGTGGGACCCGGATATCAAAAAGGGGCAGCGGCCCTTCTTCGGCATCTACTACAGGGTACTGGACAGGGACACCGTGCAGATGGCCAACGCGGTCGACCTGGCCGCCCTCTACGCCGGGGAGAAATACTACACGGAAAGGACAACGCTGGACGAAGCTGTCAGGTTCAACACGGTGGAGAACGAAACGGAGCTTATCTCCTGGGGCGTGGTGATACCCCAGGACCGGGAGGAATGAGGAAGCAGTACCCCCGGGGAAGGGGTTCACCCAGCCCCAGGGCTTAGCAAGAGGGCGACTTTTTGGAGGGATGATACCGTGACAGTTATTCGTATTTTGGGGTGCTTACTTTTATTACTCCTTTCCGTATGGGGTATTCCCCTTTTTGCCCAGGATGCAGAAGAGGAATGGGAGGATTACTTGGACTTTGGCGGCGACAGCGAAGGGATTACGGTTACCGGGACGCCGGAGACCACCCAACAGATGGAGGTAATCCACCGGGAGGAGATAGAAAAGCGGAACGCCCAGGATCTGGCGGCGCTGCTTGAAGACGTGCTTGGCATGAGCGTTACCCGGTACGGGGGCTATGGAAACCAGACGGAAATCAATATGCGAGGATTTGATACGGAACGGATCGCCATCCTCATAGACGGGGTTCCGGCTAATTCTCCCCGATCCGGAGAGTTTGACGTAAGCCAGGTTGATCTTAACGATGTGGAACGGATTGAGGTTATCTACGGCGGCTCGGATACCAAGTACAACGTATCCGGGGCGCTCGGCGGGGTTATTAACATTATTACCGTCAAGAAGCAAAAGCCGGGGTTTAACCTGGCCGGGGCCGTTTCCAATACCGGGTATCTGCCGGGACAATACGTCATGCGCCATTCAGGGGGCAAGATCGGGGATCCGCATGTTGAGGATATCGCGGATATGCAGTCTTTGAGTGTTTTGGCAGGATACGGTACGGAACAATTCTCATGGAAAGCCTCCCTGTTCGGGAACCGGGCGGGAAACCACTATTTGTATCAGGATGATTACGGCTTTGGCCGGCGCAAAGAAAGCAACGAGGTGCTGGACCTGGGCGGCGGGGCGGCCTTGGTGTGGACCTTGCCTTCAGAGGCCGCGCTGGTTTCGGACACGAAAGCCTATTATGCACGCAAAAACTACCCTATCACCCCGAATTCCGTAGGCTACGCCCTGGCCCAGGATGTTCAGATAACGGAAAATCTGCTCTTTAACGCGCCGGTTATCTTTCGAGACGATATGAGTACCGAGGCATCCTTGACCTATCAGTTTTCCCATACCCGCTACGGAGTAGCTCGAGAAAGCCGGGATCACTACATCACCGGCATAAACCGCTGGGGCTGGTATCCTTCCGAAAAATGGACGGTCCGGGCCGGAGGGGACTGGCGTTTTTTGTACATCCATACCGAAAGCTTCACCGAGACCCAGCCGGTAAAGAACGGAAACCTGGGGGGCCTGTACCTTACCGGAGAATTTTCACCGGTAAAAAGGTTTATGCTTATCGCTTCGGTGAAAGGGGTTACTGACACGAAGCAAGTTGTGGGAATCCCGAAACTCGGTTTCCGCTGGGAAATCCTTCCCCAATTCGTATTGAAAAACAACTACTTCCGCAGTTTTAAGTTCCCGGACTTTGACGACCTTTACTACCGCAGCCTGGACAGCATATTTGTCGGTAACCCTGCCTTAAAACCCGAAGACGGCCTGGGATCGGATCTAAGCGGCGAGTTTACCTTGAACGATATGGTTAGGGTTACCAGTACCATATATGGCCAATGGACGGAAGATTCCATCCATTGGATAAAAAGCGCCGGAGGCCGCTGGTCCCCTGAAAACATTGGGACGGCTTTTTTGCTCGGTGCGGATCTGCGGCCCGCAGTAACCCTGGGGATCCACCAGGGGGGCATTACCACCCTTACCCTGGGGTTTACCTATCAATACCAGCTCAGCTGGCTTTTAAGCGGAGACGCGACCTTTGCGGACAGTTACCGGATCCCCTACATGCCCACGTACATTATCGGCGGTTCGGTAGATCTCCTGTGGAAGACTGGATCCTTCCTGTTTTCGGCCCACTACGAAACCACCCGCTATGCTGATACCTTAAACCAAATGGCCCTGGATCCGCATTGTATTGTACACCTTACCTGGAATCAGCATATAGGGAAATCCCTCACCGCCTTTGCGTCATGGCGTAATATTTTGAACGCCCACTATGAGTCCTTCGCGGGATACTATATGCCGGGTATTTCCTTGACCCTGGGGATCCGGGCGAAGTTGCCGATACGTACCGAACAGGGAATCAGGAAGGATGCACTATGACGGTTTTTTGAGCTGTTTATGGTTCATCGATCATGGTATTACCTGCAAGCGGCGGTTCTCTTGTCGATCCCCTGGCAGGTGGCTGCAGGTATGCCCAAAGACAGGGCAAGCTGAAAATAGGGGGATGAAACCGGGTGCAAAAGAAAGGGTTCATCCCAAATTCCTGGAATAGGGTCCCCTGCTTGTAGCCTTGAGGATTTTGCCGTGCCAGGCTGAATGCCTGCTGGCTCATGCGGACCGCTTCTTTCAGTTTCGGGAAGAACCGTTCAAGGGCATTTTGAGAACTTTCCTTGACCATGCCCAGCATGAAGTACATCAGCTTTTTGAACGGCATTTTACGATTCCGGCTGAAATCCTGTTTCCGTTTCTTTGAACGGTTTTCATATTCCGGTTTTTCTAACAGGTCTCGAACCATTTCAAAACAAGTTTTTTTCCCATGTTACCCTCCCCTATTCCGGTTTATCACGGCTTTGGGAGGGTGTCTATCCCTTAACTTGTTGACAGTGGGAGGCTTCCCCCTTTTTTATTTTTCAAGAAGCATAGGTTTTGGAGGAGGAGATGTATCAGCGGGTTGTTCGGTGGTTTTGAGAAGTTGGGCGATTGGCGCTTTTGGCGTTACTACCGGTGGCTTTCCCGAAAACAATAGTTTTCGTATTTCATTGGGTTTGCAGCCATAGGTGCTTTCAAAGGCTTTGTAGAAGTTTATTTTACTTTGATAGCCCAGCGTTTTTGCGATTTTTTCTACGTGTAAAGATTTTTCCTCCAGGAGCGACAGGGCCTTCTCCATCCTCAAATATTGAACATAGTCATGGACGCTCTGACCTACAAGATGCTTGAACGCATTTTGCAGGGTTTTCTTGTCTATGCCTACCGACCGAGCCAGAACCTCAATGACAGGCGGGTTGACATAGGTATCGTTCAAAATTTGAAGCGCGTCTTTGGCCGCGGCACGGCTTCTTTCCGATACCGCCGGAAAACTTTTCCCCTCCATTTTCAACGTGTAGTCTAACAGCAAACCAACGGCTTCTGTTACCTTGGCGCGAAAATACCATGCAAAGGTCTCATCACCGATGGCCGTGTTTTTGATTTCCTGACACACCACCGTAAGGGCCGGGATAAATGTTTTCCGGTTATTTAAGACCCGCGCCATCCGGTCCCATCCATCGGGAGGCAGGGAAAGCCTGAAACCGGAAAAGAACGATTCGGTAATCATGATTGAATATGCCTTTTGCCGTGTTTCCGCAGGGTAACGGTTGAACCACGGTTTAGGAATATTGTTGACATAGCAGAACAGGCCCGCATCGACTTGTGAAGCCTCGGCCTTATTCAGGTAATAGATTCCGGTCATATCATCTATAACGCTAATCTGGATACCCTTTTGTTGATAATAATATCGTTCTACCAATGGGAGACGAAACATGAGTTCTGAATCAAAAAAACAATAGCTTTGGGGATCGCCCCACACCGTTATCAGCCCTTCGGCAATTTTGGAAGGCGGCTCCAGGGTAAAGCCCCGGCCTGTTTTTGTTTTTTTCCATCCCTGTCGTTCATACTGTTGTAACATATCAGCCGGGCTAGAAAAACGATCCATAGGCGGCCTCCTTATATTGCGCTATATACTACACATAAGTATTTTTTAGGGGAATTTGACTGATTGCCCTACTACCCATACGCATAAAAAAAACCTCGTAATTATCAAACATTGTGTTAAAATATCCTCAAAACAGTGTCATTATGATACAAAAATTCAAAATTCAGTTTGAATTTAGGGTAAAATTCTAAAACAGACACCGGTAAATCAACATATAACAGATAAGACGAGTTTTCAATAGTATCTTTATTGGTCACTTTAAGCGCTTGACGTGGAATTTTGTGAGAG
>JAIRNP010000118.1 GCA_031258005.1 Treponema sp. | reverse complement strand
TGATACCGCCTCCCCGGAAGATTGGCAAAGTGTTAGATTTACCGCCAATAACCGCCCGACCGCCTACGGCGGCCCGGCGGCAAAATCCCCGGTGAAAAACCTGTCCACAAACCCGCATACCGTCGAACTCCCCCGCAGTGATGAAGCGATGAACCGTAATAGAAACCGGAACTCCGTAAAACCCGCCCACCCCTCCGGGTAGGCTAAACTTGACCCACAGAATCATGCGAGATACTCCCGGTAAGCCAGCAGGATATACAGTTTCATTAGTCCTATCCATATTGTTTTTACTCCAGGCGGACCATCGCTGGGCGCACGTTTCGGCCCTCCCAGCCATCCCAGGTAATCCACCGCCTCCTTCATCGTATACGGCTTCTTTGGTCCCTTTTTAGTCTTGTTCGCCACGCAATACAACAATTTCCACTCTTCTTCCCCCAATAGCAAGGAACAGGGCGCATCCGGCGTCAGCCGCGCCGCATAGGTCGTGTTCATGATCATTACCGCAACAATCGAGTACATCAGGATAAGCGCCGTGGTTTTGTCTATGCTCCGCTCCTGCAGCTTCTCTATGGCGCACCCGCTCTTCAATACATAGTGAAACCGCTCTATCTTCCACCGCTGTATATAATATCCCACATACTCATAGGCTCCTTCAGAAGTGTTTACACTTTCGCTGGTCATCAAAAACCATTCTATCGCATCTTTCCCCTTTGGCGGCCGTTCCTCTTTCACATAGATAACAGTCACTTCAATTGATTCAGGCAGCGTTTTTATCGGTTTGAGAATATGCGGCCGCTGTATCGTAAACGAAGCATACCGCAGTTGTAATACCGCCTCCCGTTCGGGAATACCGCTCCGGCTGTCCCGTGGAATAGTTACCTCAACCCTCCCCTGGCACCGCTTCTTCCGTATCTCCTCCAGTACCCGCTTGTTTTCCACCGTCATCCGGTTCTGAACTACCCGTATCAGAAACGGCTGCCTCAACGTTTCGGCCTTGCAAAACAACTCGTACATATCCCCTTCCCGGTCACAAACCGTTATCACTTTTATCCCTTCGGGGATATCCTGAGTACTCCGCTCCAGGGTTTCAAGCCACCGGACACTCTCCTTTTCCTCTATAAGCCGTACCTTTTTGCTCTCATGGCTTCTCGTTTCGTCCTTCGGTTCCGGCCGGTTATAACTTGACTGGTCCAAAAGCCCCAACACCAGCCCGTCGCCCGTTACCGCCAGGCAGCTATGAACATTAACTCCCAGGGTCTTATCGCTGATATACCCTATCCCTTCGGTCTTCAGGTGGGTGTTGTAGTTTACCCCCGTGGTATCCTGGACCGCCAGGATAGTACCGCCATAGCCTGACATACGCCGTATGATTGCTTCCCGGTGCGCCCTGATAATTTCTTCCCGGTCAAAGTCTCCGTTCCCCAGCATCCGGTAAACGGCCTTAGCCTCCGCCCGGTTTTCGCTTGCTTCCCAGCGTTTATCCTGTTTTGCGTGGATTCCCCCTTGCCTTTTTTAGCAATTTAATTCTATCGTTTATCTTACCATGGCAACGCAAAAAATAGCTGCCGCTCCCTCGGTTCGCCGGCTCCCGTTGTATCTGCAGACGGTCCGGCAAGCCCAACGGGAAGGGATTCAGTATATCTCAGGAACCTTCATTGCCCATGAGTTAAACCTTAAGCTTATCCAAGTCCGTAAAGATCTGAGTATTACCCCCATCATCGGCAAACCGAAAAAGGGATACCCCATAGGGTCCCTAATGAGGGCCATTGAACATTTTTTTTCTGTGGAGACCCTGGAGAGCAAAATACTTACTTGGGGAGTAAAACCGCCATTCTTACGGTTTCTGCTCACGCTGCCCAAGAGATTACGGAAATCCTTATCAGAGGCGGAACGGCAGATAGGAGAGGACATTCCCTCATCCCTCGTACCAGAGGCTTGATAGGCTTATGGAAAACAGAGAGTCCCTGAAGGAAGCCAAGATCCACTCCCAAGCAATCATGCTGCACAATCGCTTGCAAAAAAGGTACAGACACCTCAAGAAATGGGCAAAACAGGGGGATACCGATGTCTTCCGCCTGTATGACCGGGACATACCGGAAATACCCCTGGTCCTGGATCGTTATGGGAATGGGGTTTCCGGGGCGCTGTACCAGCGGCCTTATGAAAAGGACGAATCTGAAGAGCAGCACTGGCTTAAGGCCATGACCCAATCAATAGCCGCTGCCCTGGCCATTCCCGCATCTCAGGTGTTTCTGAAAGAGCGAAAACGGCAACGGGGTAAAGCGCAATATCAGCCGTTCCGTAATCAGGGAAATCGGTGTTTTATACAGGATGTCCATGAAGGAGGCCTCTGTTTCCGCGTGAATCTTTCAGACTACCTGGATACCGGGCTTTTTCCGGATCGCCGGAAGATGCGGCATCTCCTTAGGGAAGAGGCGGCAGGTAAGCGGGTACTCAACTTGTTCTGTTATACCGGAGCTTTTTCAGTATATGCCGCTGCAGGAGGAGCCGCGGAAATTGATTCCCTGGATATATCCAACACCTACCTGGACTGGACTGCAGTCAACTTCCGCCTAAACCGTTTTGAAGCTCGGCGCATCACTATCCCTCAAAGCGGTCCCATTGACTTAGACCGCCCCGGCTTTCCCCGGTATAGACTCATACGGAGGGATGTCCTTTCTTTTCTCCCGCAATCCCTGGGTGCCGGGCTTTCCTGGGACCTCATCATCCTGGATCCGCCAAGCTTTTCCAACTCAAAGGGTATGCAAACCACCTTGGATATCCGACGGGATTATCGGAAGCTTATCGACCAATGCTTAGACGTACTTAATCCCGGGGGAAAACTCTGGTTCAGCGTCAATGCCAAAGGCTTCCGGCTCAACCCAGCGGATTTCCCCGGCATCACGGTACATGATAGGTCTCCTGAGATTATAGATGAAGATTTTCGGGGGAAGCGGATACCTGCATGGTATACCTTTTCTTTTAAGGAATCAGGATAAACCCACAAACCCCTGTTCTTGAAAGCGGCGGGAAACTTTCTGCTAGGTCTCCCTGTAGGCGCTGCTTCCCAGGGGAAGGATCCGGGGATGTATCCTGAAATACTTTTTTGTACTGGAAAAACATGTCCCATTTGCTTAAACTAATTAAAGAGCAACTATATGAGGTTATTGCATGAAGATCACCTGGTGAAATAGCCTCATACAACCTACGAAAAAAGGAAAACTTATGGATAAGTATCCCTCATTACGTACCTTGCAAGACTTGGACGCCCTGTTCCCGGCGGATTTTACGGAAGAAAAGAAGGCCCAGGCAAAAACCCTGTTCCTCAAAACCCTGTCCCTGGAGGCCCACCGTTTTTACGGAGGGAAGATGCAAACCCTCCCGAAATGCGGTATCTATGGTCTTAATTGGTTTAACCTCTGGTATACACCAGGGGTGTCTAAAATTTCCACTACCATTCGGGATGATAATGATGCCTCTTTCGCCCTTTCTAACCGGGGGAATTTGGTGGCCGTGGTTTCCGACTCTACCCGGGTCTTAGGGGATGGGGACTGTACCCCTCCAGGAGGCCTGGGGGTCATGGAAGGCAAAGCCATGCTTATGAAATACCTGGGCGGGGTGGATGCGGTACCCTTGTGTGTGGATTCCCGCGGCTCCGACGGGAAACCGGACCCCCAAAAAATCATTGATTTCGTTAAAATGGTCCAGCCGTCTTTTGGGGCCGTCAACTTGGAAGACATCAGTCAGCCCAACTGTTTCAAGGTCCTTGATGAACTCCGGGAAGCCTGCGATATTCCCGTATGGCATGATGACGCCCAGGGAACCGCCTGTATCACCTTGGCAGGACTCATCAACGCCCTGAAGCTGGCAGGCAAGAACCTGGGAGACGCCAAAATCGTGCTGCTCGGCGCTGGAGCCGCAAATACCACCATAGCCCGGCTCATCCTGGCCGATGGCGGGGACCCGGCAAAGTTGACCATCTTTGATTCCACCGGTTCCCTGCATCTGGGCCGGGAGGATATTAAAAAGGACAAGCGGAATTACCGGAAATGGGAACTCTGTGAAAAGACCAACCCTGAAAAGGCCCCTTCCATAGCCGCAGCCACGAAAGGGGCGGATGTGCTCATTGCCCTTTCCACCCCGGGACCGAACACGGTGAAGCGGGAATGGATCAGCTCCATGGCGGCTAAATCGGTGGTATTTGCCTGCGCTAATCCCGTACCGGAGATCTGGCCCTATGCGGCCAAGGAAGCAGGGGCCTTTATTGTGGCTACTGGCCGGGGAGACTTCCCCAATCAGGTGAACAATTCGGTCTGTTTCCCCGGTATATTAAAGGGGGCCCTCCTGGTACGGGCTCGGAAGATCACCGACGGTATGGCCATCCGTTGTGCCCATGCGATTGCGGAATTTTCCGAGAAGCGGGGTATAAGCCCGGACAACATCATCGCCACGATGGAGGAGACCGAGGTCTTTGCCCAGGAAGCCGCGGATGTGGCGCTCCAGGCAATTAAGGAAGGGGTCGCCCGGGTGGAACTTTCCTGGGATGCGGTATACCAGCGGGCCAAAGCAGATATAGCCGTGGCGCGAGCCTTAGTGGAGGATATGAAGAAGCTGGGATACATCCAGGAGCCTCCGGCGGCCATGCTGGAAACAGCCTTAGCCAAGGCCATTGAGGGGGTACGTTAGGAACGTTTACTCGTATCCTCACCAAGAGAAATGGATAAGCCTCTCGAAAATTTCCAGAGGCTTAGGGGCTTTTCGGCTCTTCATATACCATGAACCCTAGAAACTGTTAGAAAAGGTTGAAATAGGGGGGCGAACCGGGGTAGGATAGAGCCGGAGGGAAAGAGCGCATGGAAGTAAACAAATGGCTGTATCCAATCAGCGAAGAACTATGTAACTAGAAGGTTTTGCCCGTCATCGAAGGGGATTACCGCTGGAAAGGATGTCCGCCCCAAGTACCGGATTACCGGGTCTTTTGCGGGATCCTGTATATTCTGAGGAGCGGCTGCCCGTTGCGGGATTTGCCTTCCGAATACGGGTATGGGCAAAGATACTGTTGTGCCTACCGGAGGAAGTGGGGATAGTAGGTACTGAAGTGCTACTGGATAGCACGATGATGAAAGTCCACCGGCACGGGGGCGGAGAAAAAGGGAGCTGCAAACGAACGGGAAGAGCCGCGCCGGGATAGGCCCGAAGTTTCACGCGGTAGTAAGCAGCGCGGGCGGCTTGTTGAGGGGATCTTGACGGGAGGGGAAGCCAATGATGTGACGGTAGTGCCGGAACTGAGCGGAGACAGAGGAGGGTGTGCGGGGAAAAGCGGATCGCGGTTATGATAGCAACGGGTTTCGGCGGGAATTGGAGGGGAACAATAACAAGCCGGTCATACCCGGGCGAAGGAACCGGAAAGAAGAAAGAGTCTATGACTAAGAGCAGTGGACTTGTTCAACAACCCGGTTGGTTGTCGCGGACTTTAGTCCGACACAAGTCTTGTAGATTTGGCGAATTTCTTGCAGAAATCCGCCAAATCTACCGTTTTCTAGCGGGACTTGTTCAATAACTTCAGTTATTGAACAAGTCCCATGTTTTACAACTTTATGCAATAAGCCCGTGAACGGTTACGATACGCTTATGAATGAGGTATACCGCTTCAAGGTTACCTGACGAGCAAAGGCAGGAGATTCTAGCAAAGAGGCTCTATATAAAGCATTACCTGTTTAAACGCCCTTGCCCTCACCGCAAACCAGCTATTGCGGAAAGATGGGGGGGGGCGGTATGATAAATCACTATGATCGATTTTGTGCATCTCCATGTCCATACCGACTTTTCCCTGTTGGACGGCGCGGCTTCCGCGGAAAGCCTTGCGGCCAAGGCCGCCTCTTTAGGCATGAAACACCTGGCTATCACCGACCACGGCAACCTCTTCGGGGTCCTGAAATTCCGGGATGCCTGCGAAAAAGCAGGGGTCCATCCTATCATTGGGAGCGAATTGTACATGGCCCCCGGTTCCCGGTTCAAAAAATCCGGTTCTGAATACGGTAACAAGTACTACCACCTGGTGCTCTTGGCCAAAAACGCCGAGGGCTACAAGACCTTGATAAAGCTTTCGTCCTATTCATATACCGAAGGCTTCTATTATAAACCCCGGATAGATGAGGAACTGCTGGTGAAGTATCACTCAGGCCTTATCGGTCTTTCCGCGTGCGTGGCCGGGGAGATTCCCAGCCTCTTCCTGGAGGGCAAAGCCGAGGCTGCGGAGCAGCGGGCGCGCTGGTTCCGGGACCTTTTAGGGGAAGGGAACTTTTATCTGGAACTCCAGGATCACCGCCTCCCGATACAACAGAAGGCAAACCAAGAGATCATAGCCCTGGCCCGGCGCACCGGGATACCCCTGGTAGTAACCAATGATATCCACTATCTTGAACGGGAAGACGCCCAGGCCCAGGATATCCTCCTGTGTATTTCTACGCAGAAAAAAAAGAGCGATGAAAAGCGGATGCGCTTTGACACGGATGAGTTCTATTTCAAGACCGCCGAAGAAATGGCGGCCCTGTTCCCTGAATACCCCGAAGCCATCACGAATACGGTCCGGATCGCGGAGCAGTGTAAGACCGAAATACCCAGCCCCGGCCCCCTGCTCCCGGATTTTGACATCCCTTCGGGGTTTTCCGATGCCCACGAGTACTTGCGGCACCTCACCCGGGAGGGGCTGGTAACCCGCTATCCCGGCAGGGTGGAAGATGTGCGGGAACGGGCGGAGTATGAGCTGGATATTATCATCAAGATGGGGTTCACCGGGTATTTCCTTATTGTGGCGGACTTTATCAACTGGGCCAAGGAACATGATATTCCGGTGGGCCCGGGCCGGGGTTCCGGCGCCGGTTCTATCGTGGCCTACGCCCTCAAAATAACCGACATCGATCCCCTGAAATACAATCTCCTCTTTGAACGCTTCCTTAACCCTGAACGGATCTCCATGCCGGACTTTGACGTAGACTTCTGCAATCAACGGCGGGAAGAAGTCATTGCCTATGTAACGAAGAAATACGGCCAGGAGCGGGTCGGGCAGATCATTACCTTCGGGACCCTCAAGGCCAAGGCAGTGCTCAAGGATGTGGCCCGGGCCTTGGGCTTCAGCCTGGAGGAGTCGAACAGCATTACCAAACTCATCCCGGAAGATCCCAAGATGACCTTGAAAAAGGCCCTGGAAGAGGAGCCGAAACTCCGGGAACTGGCACAGGACCCCAAGTACCAGGAACTCTTTGCGGTGGCCCAGAAGCTGGAAGGCAAGAACCGGCATAGCAGCATCCATGCCGCGGGGATCGTCATCGGCAAGACAGACCTCACCGATTATGTGCCCCTCTATTGGGACCCCAAAACCAAGGCCGTGGCCAGTCAGTATACCATGGACCTCATCGAAAACCAGGGCTTGGTGAAGATGGATTTCCTGGGTCTTAAAACCCTGGATCTCATCAAGAATACGGTGGATCTGGTCCGTCGGCGGAGCGGAAGCTACACCAACTTCACTATGGACGCCATTTCCGAAACCGACGAAGCCACCTACAAGATGCTGGGGGAGGGGAAAAGTTCCGGGGTCTTCCAGTTTGAATCCCCGGGGATGCAGAAGATCCTCAAACAGGCTCAGCCCAACAAGATCGAAGACCTTATCGCCTTGAACGCCCTCTACCGGCCCGGACCCATGGATTATATTCCCCAATTCATCGAGTCCAAATGGGGGCGCAAGGCGATTGAATACCCGGACCCCTGCCTTGAGGATATCCTCAAAGAAACCTACGGGGTTATTGTGTACCAGGAACAGGTCATGCAGGTGGCCCAGCGCATCGCAGGCTACAGTCTGGGGCAGGCGGATATCCTGCGCCGGGCTATGGGGAAGAAGAAAAAAGAGGTGATGGTCAAGGAAAAGGAGCAGTTCATTGCCGGCGCCAAGGCCAAGGGCTTTAAGGAGAAAGACGCGGACCGGATCTTTGAGATCCTCATCCCCTTTGCCGGGTATGGGTTTAACAAGAGCCACGCCGCAGCCTATTCGGTGGTGGCCTATCACACCGCCTACCTCAAGGCCAACTTCCCCGAAGAATTCATGGCCGCGAACCTCACCAATGAAATAAGCCACCCGGATAAACTGCCCATCTACATTGATGAGGCCCGAAAAATGGGCATCTGTATCGATCCCCCGGATATTAACCGCTCGGAAGGGTATTTTACCGTGGTCCAGGGCCGGATCGTCTACGGGTTCCTAGGTATCAAAGGCCTGGGAGACGGGCCTGCGGAAGAAATCGTAGCGTGCCGGAAAAACGGACCCTATCTGCATTTCACAGATTTCCTCGACCGGGTGAGCATTAAGACCGTCGGTAAGAAGGTCATTGAACTGCTTATCCAAGCCGGTGCGTTTGACTGCTTTGGGATGCATCGCGCCACCTTGGCGGAGAACCTGGAGCGGGCTATAGAATACGCCCAAGCCAAAAAGGACGACAAGCGATTCGGCCAGGTGAGCCTTTTCGAGGAGACTGGGGAAAAGGAGTACCCTGATTTCGCCTTTACCGAAGCCCCTGAATGGGACCGGATGCAGAAGCTCAACAGCGAAAAAGAGCTCATGGGCTTTTATTTCTCTGGCCATCCCATGGACGATTATAAACAGGTATGGGAACAGCAGGTTACCCTCCATCTCGCCCACCTTGAAACTGCAGCAGAGGGAACCTATACCTTGGTAGGTATCATCAAGGCCATCAAGCCTTATACCACGAAAAAAGGCGAGCCTATGGCATTTGCGAGCCTCACGGATTATAACGGTGAGATCGAACTCACCTTTTTCCCGAAAGTATGGAAAGAAGGAGCGGATAAGATTCAGATGGATCGAGTGGTGGCGCTCAAAGGTACCTTGGACCGTTCCAAGAACCGGGAGCGGCCCGGTTTTCTTGTGGATACCCTGTTAGACCTGGAAAAACTTGAAGCAGCCGGGGCAGCCAGGGAATCTTTAGGGTCTGGCCCGATCCGTCCCTCCCCAGGTAAGCCACCCTTCCATGTAGTACACATACGCCTTAATGCAAGCGCCACAGAGCAGGAAGAGACCCTCTACCCCTTGCAGGAATTGCTTATGGATACGCCCGGCTCCTGTTCGGTATTTATCCATGTACCTCTCCCTGAAGGGGAAACGGTGATCCGGACCGCCTCCCAGATCAGTGTGGCATCGGATACCGCGGCTATCGACTCCTTCGTCCACTGCGCCGGGGTGGTTCAGGTGTGGTGCGAGTAACGAGTCCCGAGGGTACTGGAGGATAGCCACCGCATGCCGAAGTACGTATAAGGAAATTTAGCCTTGGATACGGCTTGACAGACCAGGAGGAAATAGGATATGTTTCCTCAATAGAAGGGCAAACATAAAAAGCGGCGTCATTTTTTCGGGTAGTAGCGCAGGGGTAGCGCGCTTGGTTCGGGACCAAGAGGTCGTGGGTTCAAATCCCACTTGCCCGATTTTAATTCCTTATTATATAAGGAATTAGTAAACCGTGTCAAGAGGCCATGAGGTTCCGAGGTCAAGTTTGGAAAATTTCTTGCCTTACCATACCTTCAGGAAGCCCAAAAAACTGAAAGGAAAGACGGTCCACAGGTGGTACTATTACTGGATAGACGCCGCCGGGAAACAACACCAAAAAGCCTGCCGGGGGTGCCGGAATCGGTCCGAGGCCGAAAACTATATTAGGACCCTTCCCCCGCCGCCAGGCACGGCGAAGGACCAACCGCCCCCCGTCAAGAGGCCGGATGTGCTTATCCGGGACATAGCCAAGGATATGTACATCCCCGGTTCCGGCCACGTGGGCCGTCGGGGCCAGCTAGGCAAATCCACGGACCTTGAAACCATGGTCGAGTGCCGCCGGTATATCAAGCGAATCATAGACCTATGGGGTGATACCTCCCTGGTCGCCCTGGCCGTGGAAGTGGTCATGCCCTATCTTTTCGGCCTTGACCGGTCCGGGAAGTGGAAAAACCGATTCCTGGAGGTTTTGGGGGAAATCTACACGGAGGCCCCCTGGCATAATTGCCAGGCCGGGAAACCGGTCTTTCAACGGTTTGCGGCCAACTCAAAAAAGGCCGATATTTTTACCACGGCGGAGTTTGATCTGCTTTTCCGGGTGGATAACTTCCCGGATTATCAATTTTACCTCCTTTTCCTACTTTGTCTTTCTGGAGGTATGCGGCTGGGGGAGGTCAGGGCGGTGAGGGCCAAACAGGTCATAGCGGACCGGAAAATATTGATAATTGACGGGTTTTGTAAGAAAAGCGGGGCTCGGACCGTCTACAACAAGACCGGAACCCCGGATAACCCCAAATTCCGGCTGGTCTACCTGCCGGATATAACCCTGGGAAAAATGGCCGCATCAGGGCTACAGGCTGAGCTCGGTATGCCTTTTGGCTGGTCAAGCCTCGGTAGCGATTTGCTATCCGGTTGGCTGGTAGCCAGCGCTATAGCCGTAAGTCGTAAAAAAGATACTTGACCGATTGACCAGTGAAACATAAAAAATTCGGAGAAACGATTTTTGTACGGATTTTTTCAGTTCTTAATTTTAACCAGATAAAATATTTTACTTTATACCTAATTCTTTATATTATAATGATTTACATAAAATATAAGGTAAAGTAATTTACTTTACCGTTAGAAAGTATAACTAAAGAAAAAAAATCAAATATAAAAAATGAACTTTAAATTTTTTATCTAGGAGGGTATTTGTTCCGGGTAAAATAATTTAGTTTACTATGCCGGGACCGGGTAAAGGATTTTGACAGGTCTCATATTGTTTCAAAAGGTACTGTGAACGGGGGGTGGGGGAGTTGCAATCATTCGGCGAGGTTGCTTTATTTTTTTAGCCTGACATTTTTTCTGCCCAATTGACGGTAAATTGACAAAGTTAATAGTAAATTGACCGGCTGAAATTTACAATTTAACCGGGGAAACATGAAGCTAAAACCGGCTAATTTTGCCAGGGAAGCGGGGGTATCCCGTCAGGCAATCTTCACAAAAATCAAGAATAATACCCTCATAGTCGATTCGGCAGGATACCTGGACACTGATAATCCCATAAATTCGGCCTACATATCGGATCCGGATCGGTCCCGCCGCCGGGCGGTCGCTGCTACCCCCGCTGTCATCGTGCCTCCGGCCGGGCAAGCCGCCCCAGGGCCACCGATGTTAAAGAGCGATATGGACATAGCGGCCGCCGGGATAGCGGGGAGATGTTGTCATTAACTATCCGGGAATTGGTTATAGGATATGCGGGGATCCAAGGCATAGAAAGGTACGCCAGGACCCTCCGGGATTTAACCGTTACGGCGGAAAAGGAACAACGGACAAAAGAGCGGGGGCTAAAGCTGATTGAAAAGGATTTTGTTACTTCCCGGCTTTTTACTTTTATTGACACGGTATGCAAACAAATTATTGAATACCCCGAATCGGCGGCGGACGCCATTATAGCTACGGTTTTATCGGAAGGCCCCGAATCCAGGCCGTCTTTAGTAAACATGATGCAAGAGGCCCTGGGCCGCATTATCGCCGGTTCCAAAAATCAGATTATCAAAGAATTGACCAGCCTGAAAGGAAAATATCAAAAAGAAGAAAATGCAATCCAGGAGGCCGTCGGTGAAACCGCTTAACCCCCTTCCCTTTCGGGGGAGAGGGGGTAATGATACAGATAGCTAATGAGGATTGTATGGACCTTATGCCTCGTTACCCGGACAAATTTTTTTCGCTTGCTATTGTCGATCCGCCCTACGGACACGCCATGACGGACGAGGTTTACCGGGGCAGGAATCATAACAGATTCGGCAGAACATTTGATAAATACGAGAAAATGAAAATGTCCCGAACCGGCGGAACCTGGCAAACAAAATATGAGGGCCGTATTAAAAAATGGGATATAGCGCCGGGGCCGGAATACTTTAAGGAACTTTTCCGGGTAGCAGATAGAGTTATAATTTGGGGTGGAAACTATTTTGATCTTCCCCCTTCCAGGAATTTTATTGTATGGCGAAAATTAACCATATCGGAAAATTTTTCAATGGCTATGGTAGAATATGCCTGGACAAATATATGGGGCAATGCAAAATATTTTGAATGTCGACCGCAAGACAAATACCGCTTCCATCCTACACAAAAACCGGCGGCCCTTTATCGTAAATTATTATCATGGTATGCAAAACCAGGGGACATTGTTTTAGATACCCATCTAGGGTCCGGTACTCATGCGCAAGCGTGTATTGATATGGGCATTGATTTAATAGCCTGTGAAATAGACGAATTTTATTATTCAAAATCAATAGAAATGATAAGCGATTATTGTAACCGTTCACGGGGATATTGCATAAAATTGAAAAACAGGGTAAAAACAGGGTGTGGAAGGGGAAAATTTACAAGAACTTGTCGAAAAACAAGCGGAAATAATCAAAAAACAGGCAA
>JAIRNP010000117.1 GCA_031258005.1 Treponema sp. | reverse complement strand
CGCCAGGTTGAACCATACCGGCAGAAAATACCTCCTCAGCAGCAGTTCAATACCTCGCAGCGGCCCTCCGGCCCGCCCTGATTTCGGATAAAACGGCTCTATTTTCTTTATAAATTCCTCCCACGGAATAATGCCGTCCATGGTATCTAAAAACTTTTCCCGCTTTCGTTCGGCATATTCCAAATCCGTAAAGGTCATTTCGCTTCCCCTCCGTCCCTCCAGTATATCACCTTTCTGCCGGAGAATTAATCAGCGTTGCCCTAAACCCAAAATTGTGGTATGAGTTTATTTTCATGGTTGGTTTTATGGGATTCCTATGGTATCATTATTAAAATAGAAATTTTCACTCGTATTAAGAGGATTATCATGCGTTTAAACAATGAAGAACTGGGGAATCCGGTTCCATGGGAAAAGGCCGGTATTGAGCTGCCTCACTTTGACCGGAGTGCCATGATCCAAGCCACCAAGAAGACTCCTCACTGGGTCCATTTTGGAGCAGGGAATATATTCCGGGCTTTCCTCGCTGCCCTTCAGCAGGATCTCTTGGATAAGGGTTTGGTCAAAACCGGCATCATCGTGGCCGCAGGCTACGATGGGGAGATAATCGATCGGGTATATCGGCCCTACGATAATTTAAGCATGGCCGTAACCCTGAAGGCAGATGGGACCATACAAAAACGGGTCATTGCCAGCATCGCCGAAGCGCTGCGTATGGACAGAGCCGAAGATTTTGAGAGACTCAAACAGATCTTCCGTTCCCCATCCTTACAAATGGTCAGCCTTACGATTACCGAAAAGGGATATGACCTGATCCGGGCCGGTGAAACCCTGCCCGAGGTGAAGGCGGATTTTCTAGGGGGACCTGCAGGACCTACCAGCTATATCGGGAGGCTTGCGGGCCTTTGTTATGAACGGTATAAAGGGGGTAAGCTGCCGGTGGCCCTGGTCAGTATGGACAACTGTTCCCATAACGGGGAGAAGCTCTTTAAGGCAGTGGAGGCTTTCGCGGTGCAGTGGGCTGAAGCAGGCCTGGCGGATCCGGGGTTTCTTGCCTATATCCGGGATCCTACCCGGGTTTCTTTCCCCTGGACCATGATCGATAAGATAACCCCCCGGCCTGATGAAGGGGTCAAGGACATGCTCCTTGAGGCGGGATGTACTGATATGGCAGGACAGCTTACTTCCAAGAACACCCGGGTTGCTCCCTTTGTGAATGCCGAAGAGGCCCAGTACCTGGTCATTGAGGATACGTTTCCTGCAGGGCCTCCGGCTTTGAAAAAAATAGAAAAGGCGGGGGTTTTCTTTACCGACCAGGAAACCGTGGACAAGGTGGAACGGATGAAGGTCTGTACCTGCCTTAATCCGCTGCATACGGCCTTGGCGATTTTCGGCTGTCTTTTGGGGTACACCAAGATCAGCGATGAGATGAAGAACCCGGATCTGGTAAAACTCGTCGAAGGTATCGGGTATAAAGAAGGGCTTCCGGTGGTGGTGGATCCGGGGATCCTTTCTCCCAAGGCGTTTATTGATCAGGTATTAGAGATACGCTTTCCCAACCCCTTCATGCCCGACACTCCTCAGCGGATCGCCACAGATTCTTCTCTTAAAATCCCCATCCGTTTTGGGGAGACTATCAAGGCGTACCTAGCCAGCAAGACCTTAAACGTGGAGGACCTCAAGCTCATTCCCCTGGTACTCGCCGGGTGGATCCGGTATCTTTTGGGAGTAGACGATACAGGCGCAGCCTTTACCGTAAGCCCGGATCCCTTGTATGAGTCTTTGGCCCGGTCTTTATCCACGGTGAAGCTGGGACAGCCTGGACCGTTCCATGAGGTACTGGCGCCCATTTTATCGGATCACCGGATCTTTGCGGTTAATCTCTACGAAGCAGGTCTTGGGGAGCGGGTAGAACAGTATTTTGCAGAACTCATGGCGGGTCCCGGTGCCGTAACAAACACCTTAAAACGGCATCTCCTGTGATCATAGAGCAGCTATGAACATGCAGGGGTGCAAGGCCCCTGCAGTCCTTCGTAAGATTCAGTTTCAGAAGCCCAGATTCGAAAGCTTCCCCTGTTTCTGGAGATGGTGAATATACTCCGCGTACTTTTTATCGGTCAAGGCAATGTGGGCGAGTATCCAATCCTTCAAGTAGCGAACAAAATCATTGGGGACGAATTTTCTCCCTCCCTCAAAACTTTTAACCTGCTCAAAGATCTGCCTGATAAACCCTTCATGTTCTCTTTTATGTTCCGCTATATCCGGGTAATTAACGCTTTCGAGGATCTTTTCTTCTGCAGAAAAGTGATGCTTCACGTAATCAACCGTACCGTGGATGGTTTGCATAAAATAGATCTTTGCCTCGACATCCCCCTCAAGACACCCTCGGTATAAAGTATTGGTCATGGTAATCAGTTCTTTGTGCTGCTCGTCAACCAAGGGAATACCCACCAAATACCGGTCATCCCATTCCACCAAAATTCTATCGTCCATAATACCTCCGTTTACTCAAATTTTCTCTCGTACTTTACAGAAAAAACAACGCAGATCAAAAAGAACGAGCCTTGTGAAACAGACTGCAATAGCTCCTGGTACCGTCCCTTGACCTGTATAAGTATACCATAGGATACGGCCTAGGGCAACAGCCTTTACTTTGTATTAGGAAAAAAGAGAACCCTTGAGGCGTATTTTTTCATCATGCCCTCAATCGTGGGATCCTCCCCTTGTATATTACCCTTTATATAGTGTATGATATATCAAAAGACACTACAGGTACTGTAGTAAACATAAGGAATCATAATGAAGATTGAACGCTTATTTACGGATCCCCGGAGCGGACCTTATAAGGATATCCGCTGGGAGGAACGGAAGAGTGAAATTCGCAACCCTGATCAAAAGGTGATCTTTACAGATCCCCGGGTGATCGTGCCGGCCTTTTGGAGCCAGATTGCCACGGATATCATAAGCCAAAAGTACTTCCGCAAGGCCGGAGTTCCTGCGGAAAACATGTATGCCTGGAAACAATGGGCCCTTCCAGAGGGGCAGACCGCTGCAGCGGATCCCGGGGACCAGCTTCCCGAAGACGGGGCAGAACACGACGCCCGGCAGGTGTTTCACCGGCTCGCCTATACGTGGATGGACTGGGGCAGGCAACATCGGTACTTTGACACTGAAGCAGACGCCAAAACCTTCTATGATGAGACGTGCTATATGCTTGCCCACCAGATGGCTGCGCCTAACAGCCCTCAGTGGTTCAATACGGGGCTTTATGCGGTCTATGGGATTGATGGTCCTGCCCAAGGGCACTATTACTTCGATCCTCAGGAGGGAACCCTTAAAAAGTCCGACAGCGCGTATAAGCGGCCTCAGCCCCATGCCTGTTTCATCCTATCGGTGGAAGATGACCTGGTCAACGAGGGGGGCATCATGGACCTGGTTACCCGGGAGGCTCGGCTGTTTAAATACGGTTCCGGTACGGGGTCTAACTTCTCCCGGCTGCGGGCCCTTAATGAGCGCTTGTCCGGTGGCGGGGTTTCTTCGGGGATGCTCTCCTTCCTCAAGATCGGGGACCGGTCCGCTTCGGCCATCAAGAGTGGGGGTACGACCCGGCGGGCAGCCAAGATGGTAACCCTGGACGCGGATCATCCGGATGTGGAAAAGTACATTGACTGGAAGGTCGGGGAGGAACACAAGGTGGCTTCTATGGTTACCGGTTCCCGGGTGGTCAAGAAACACCTGGACGCCATCAAGAAAGCCCTGGCAGGGTTCCGGGGGCCGGAGACGGACCGGTTCAAAGTGGAAAAAAACCGGGATCTGGCTGGAGTGCTTCGGAACGCCCTGGGAGATCAGATTCCGCCCGCTTATCTGTACCAGTTGCTGCGGCGGCTTGAACAGGGAGACGAGGCTGTAAACCCTGCGGTGTTTTCCACGGCCTGGGATGAAGAGGCCTATAACACCGTGTCAGGACAATCCGCCAATAACAGCCTCCGTTTGAGCGACGATTTCATGGAGGCGGTCCGGGATGATAAGGACTGGGAACTGTGGGGGAGGATTTCCAAGAAGCCCGAAAAGACCATCAAAGCCCGTAAGCTCTGGGAGCAGATCGCCCGTTCTACCTGGCAGTGTGCAGACCCCGGTATCCAGTACCATACCACCATCAATGACTGGCATACCTGTCCTGCGGGCGGTGAAATCCGGGCTTCTAATCCTTGTTCGGAATACATGTTCTTGGATGATACGGCCTGCAACCTGGCTTCTATTAACCTCTCCGCGTTCTATGACCGGAAGGCCCGGGTTTTCAACCTGGAAGCCTATCTCCATGCCATTAAGATCTGGACCAGTATTTTGGAGATTTCCGTGGTCATGGCCCAATTCCCTTCACCCCGGATTGCGGACTTGTCTTATCAATACCGGACGCTGGGGCTGGGTTTTGCCAATCTGGGGAGTCTGCTCATGGTCATGGGGCTCCCCTACGATTCAGAGGAGGGCCGGGCTGTGGCCGGGGCCCTTTCGGGGATCCTTTCCGCAGAGGCTTACGCGCAATCGGCCCGTATGGCCGCAGAACAGGGGCCCTTTATCCGGTACCCTGAGAACCGGGAAGCCATGCTCCGGGTGATCCGCAACCACCGCCGAGCCGCGTACAACGCGCCTGCGGGAGAATACGAGGGGCTTCACCGGAAACCTGCGGGTATTGATCCGGGGTTTTGCCCCGGGTATCTTTTGGATGCAGTCCGCTCAGCCTGGGACGAGGCTTTGGAACTGGGGACCGCCCAGGGTTTCAGAAACGCCCAGGTGAGCGCCATTGCTCCTACCGGGACCATCGGCCTCCTTATGGACTGCGATACCACCGGGGTGGAGCCGGACTTTGCCCTGGTGAAATTCAAGAAACTCGAAGGAGGCGGGCATTTTAAGATCATCAACCAGTCGGTCCCCCCGGCCCTGGAAGCCCTGGGCTATACCCCTCAAGGGATCAACGAAATAAGCGCCTATGCTACCGGGCGGAAAACCTTTACCGGATCTCCTGGAATCAATCCGGAGACCCTTACGGCCAAGGGCTTTACCCCGGATGCCTTAGCCGCGGTGGAGGAAGCGGTCAAGACCGCCCTAAGCCTGGAAGGGGTGTTCAGCTCCTGGGTTGTAGGAAAGAACTTTCTCGAAAAGACCCTGCATATTCCTGAATCCACCTGGGGCCTGCCGGGGTTTAGCCTTTTAAAGCACCTGGACTTTACGGACGAGGAAATTGAGGAAGCGGAACGCTATACCTGTGGTACCATGGGGCTTGAGGGGGCGCCGGGTTTACGGAAAGAACATTACCGCGTATTTGATACCGCCACCCCATCGGGTAAAATGGGGAAGCGTTCCATTTCTTGGACCGCCCACATCGGTATGATGGCCGCAGTCCAGCCCTTTATTTCCGGGGCCATCAGCAAAACCATCAACATGCCTAACCGCGCGGACTTTGAGGACGTGAAAGGCGCGTATATGCTCGCCTGGAAGAGCTGCCTGAAAGCAGTGGCCCTCTACCGGGACGGGTCCAAGCTATCTCAGCCCCTTTCTTCCTTTGCTCCAGGTATGGATCCCTTGGCGGATACTATCCTGGAATTGGAACGGGCTTTGGCCGCGGCCCCAGGTCCCGCGGAAGGGGGTAAAGCACCAGTCAGGGGACTCCGCAAGAGTCTGCCTAACCGCCGGACCGGGTACACCCAGAAGGCCAAGATCGGTGGGCACTCCATCTTCATTCGTACCGGGGAATACGACGACGGCAATCTGGGGGAAATATTTCTGGACATGCACAAGGAAGGCGCCGCGTTTCGGAGCCTCCTCAACAGCTTTGCCATTGCCGTGTCCTTGGGCCTGCAATACGGGGTTCCTTTGGAAGAATACGTGGATGCCTTTACCTTTAGCCGTTTTGAGCCCAACGGGCTGGTCCAGGGCCATACGTACGTGAAGATGGCCACGAGCGTGTTGGATTACATCTTCCGGGACCTGGCGATAAGCTACCTGAAACGCAACGACTTGGGGCAGATAAAACCCGAAGATCTCCTGGCCACGGGTACTGAAAACCAGGGAACCCCTCCCCGGCAGGGAAAACCCGCGCAGCCGCAAAGGGATAAGGCCGCAGCGCAACTTCACGCCCGGATCAAGGGCTATGAAGGAGACCCTTGTCCTGCCTGCGGCTCCTTTACCCTGGTGCGGAACGGTACCTGTATGAAATGCGACACCTGCGGAGGAACTACCGGCTGTAGTTAAGCCCTGTTAGACGGTTTTCGAGGCTTTTTCATAAGAGCAGGTTTTGAAAAAGCCTCGGTAACCGTTCACGGGGATATTGCATAAAATTGAAAAACAGGGTAAAAACAGGGTGTGGAAGGGGAAAATTTACAAGAACTTGTCGAAAAACAAGCGGAAATAATCAAAAAACAGGCAATGCTCATTGAGCAACAGGCCGAAACTATCAAAGCGCTTGAG
>JAIRNP010000104.1 GCA_031258005.1 Treponema sp. | reverse complement strand
AATCAGGGGCGGAATCCCGAAGAATATAAGAAAATATATGAAGACAAACAATTAGAATTATTCGCCTAGATTTCTAAGCAAGCAATACCGCAGAGCTCTGCTCTGCGGTTATTTATTTTCGCCTAACATGCCTGTTTACGCTTCGGGGTCTAACGGCCCCGAAGTCCCCGCAACGGCTAGGCCATTCCACTACGCGCAGACATAAGTAAAGCGGTAATAGCTCTCTTTGCTCCGTTACTCAAGCCCTATAGTCGATACAAGGGCTTTCGTTACGGCTGGGAGGTTCGTTGATTTCCTTGAGGGAACCTCATCGTAACCGTTTCTTTCCTATCCGTACCAAGGCACTTGCCCTAGACCGTACAGAAGAGGGCGACAGATACGTACATTGCACCACCCCATCCTTGATTGGACTTGTTCAAGAACCCGGTTGGTTTTCGAACAACTCTATTGTACGGGCAAAAAGTACCTAGGAGTCGAGAGATTCAAGCGCTCCAAAGGAGCTTGGCTGTGACGCTACCGGCGGAAACCGAAACATGGACCCGCCAAAAAGCAGGGTAAAGACTTCCTCTGCGGTTTCAACAAAATGTACCCCAAGAGCCGCCTTGATTTCCTCATCCAGCTCAGCCCAATCTTCCTCATTGTCCATGGGGAGTAACACCCTTTCCATGCCGTTCCGTATGGCTGCCAGTAATTTTTCCTTGAGCCCGCCGATAGGAAGCACCCGGCCGGTGAGGGTGAGTTCTCCGGTCATGGCAAACCCTGATTGAGGCGGGGTTTGGCAGAGGGTAGAGAACAGGGAAACCGCCAAGGTAATCCCTGCGGAAGGTCCGTCTTTGGGGATAGCCCCTTCAGGGACATGAACATGAAAATTGCTTTTTCCCAAATCCTCCCCAAAAGCATACCTGTCCTGGATACTCCTGAGGTATGATAAGGCAATGCTGCCACTTTCTTTCATCACCTCTCCGATGTTTCCGGTGATGAGCAGCTCCCCGGTTCCTTCAAAACGGCTGGTTTCCACCGGCAGCAGGGCGCCACCGGTTTCAGTCCAGGCAAGACCATAAGAAACCCCGATTCGGGCCTCTTTGAACACCAGATCATGTTTGTATTTCCGCCGATCCAGCAGCTTTTCAACTCCTTCCCGGTCCAGGATCTGCTCAAAGGAACTGAGGGGCTTGGCAGTATCGGTCCCATACCGCTGTTCCAGGGCATCCCGGGCAATACGCCGGATACACCGGGCCAGTTCCCGTTCAAGACTCCGTACCCCTGATTCCATGGTCCAGTACCGGATTATGTCTCGGATAGCCTCGTCGGTAAAACGGATCACCGCGCTTCCAAGACCATTTTCGGCTCGTACCTTGGGTACTAAGAAATGCTGGGCAATGGCGAGCTTTTCATGTTCACCGTAACCGGGAATTTCGATGATCTCCATACGGTCCACTAAAGGATACGGTATGGTATGCAGGGAATTGGCGGTAGTAATGAAGAGCACCTGGGAAAGATCATAGCTCAACTCCAGGTAATGATCCGTAAAAGCAGCATTCTGTTCCGGATCCAACACTTCGAGCAAGGCCGCCGCAGGGTCCCCCCGGAAGTCGCCGGCTAATTTATCAATCTCGTCCAACAGCAAGACCGGATTGACGGTACCGGCCTTACGCATAGATTGCAGGATCTTACCGGGTAGAGCCCCCACATAGGTCTTCCGATGCCCCCGGATTTCCGCCTCATCCCGTAGGCCCCCCAGGGAAATCCGCACAAAACGCCGCCCCAGGGCCTGGGCCACGGATTTACCCAAGCTGGTTTTCCCGGTTCCCGGAGGTCCCACAAAACAGAGGATGGGACCTTTACTGCGCTTATGCCCGGTTCCTTGGGCCGTTTCCTGTCCTAAAGCGATAAGGTGGTGCACCGCAATAAATTCCAGGATCCGTTCCTTGGGTTTACGCAGGGCCCAGTGGTTTGCATCCAGGATCTGTTCCGCTTCCCCCAAATCCCCGGCATCTGGGCTGGAATCACTCCAGGGAAGCTCTGCAATCCATTCCAGATACGCCCGGAGGACCCCTGCTTCTGGAGAAACGGGCTGGAGCTTTCGTAAACGGGCAAGCTCCTTCCGAGCCTTGAGGAGCACTTCTAGGCGGGGATGCTTACGCTCAATG
This sequence comes from Treponema sp., assembly GCA_031258005.1. Taxonomy (GTDB): domain Bacteria; phylum Spirochaetota; class Spirochaetia; order Treponematales; family Breznakiellaceae; genus JAIRLU01. The sequence goes on along the minus strand of JAIRNP010000104.1, from coordinate 9,786 downwards.
GACCGTTCAAGCTCAGCGAATTCGTCCTCCCCCTGGTTCTGTCCGAGTTCCTTGTGGATCTCCTTGAGCTGTTCATTGAGTATGTATTCCCGCTGGTTTTTTTCCATGCGGATTTTTACCTGGGCGCTGATGTTTCGTTGAATGCCGAAGATTTCATTTTCCTTTTCAAGGGTTTCAAAAAGGGTTTCCAGCCGCTTCAGCGGATCCCCAATGCTCAGGAGGGCTATTTTCCGTTCCGCTTTGACCGTCAAGGCATTACAGATAAGGTTGGCAAGCTGTTCAGGGTTTTCCACTTTTTCTACGGCGACTAGGGTATCGGTACTTACCTTTTTGGAGCATTCTGCATACCGGACAAAGGATTTCTGCACCATGCGTATCAGGGCTATGGTTTCAGTACTCAGGGGATCCGCTAAAGCCCCCATGAGGGGTTCAACGGTAACGAGAGCGAGATCTTGTTGTTTTACTGAAGAGGCGATAGTAGCCCGGTATTCTCCCTGAAGCACCACCCGGAAGGTATTGTCTGGAAGCCGTAAATGCTGAACGATACGCATCACACTTCCCGAAGGATAGGTCTCTCCTGCTTCCTGGACTTTAAGGCACGCCGCAAAAAGACGCATATCCCGCCGCAGGGCCTCGCTCACCGCCACCATACCCGGTTTATACGTGATAAACACCGGTATCATCGTATGGGGAAACAAAACCAACTCTCGGAGCGGAAGCAAGGGAAATTCTTCCCCCGAAACCTTGTCTGGTGATTTTTCTTTCAAGTTCCCTTTCAACACGGAAAGGAAATTCATGCGCTTTTTTGGAGCGGATGGATTTCAGGGGGTTCGGATTTTTCCACCACCTCCTGGGTAATGATAACCCGCTTACTTCCCTCCATGGAAGGAATCTCAAACATAATATCGATCATGAGTTTTTCCACAATTGCCCGCAACCCTCGGGCGCCGGTCTTCTGCTTAATTGCGGTATCCGCAATGGCGTCAACGGCCCCTTCGGTGAATTCCAACTTGACCTCATCAATAGCCATGGATGCCTGATACTGCTTGACAATAGCATTCCGGGGCTCGGTGATAATACGCTTGAGCTCCTCCCGTTTCAGTTCTTCCAGACTCACGGTAATGGGGAGCCGGCCGATAAATTCAGGAATCATCCCAAAATGGATGAGATCATCCGGGTGCAGGGCATCGTACAGTTCTTTGAGGTTTTTACTGTTTTTTTCTCTTACATCCGCGCCAAAGCCTAAGGGATGCTGCACCACCCGTCGTTCGATGAATTTTTCCAAACCGACAAAAGCCCCGCCGCAGATGAAGAGTATATCCGTGGTATCAATCCGGAGCATTTCCTGGTTCGGATGTTTACGTCCGCCCTGGGGAGGTACCGAGGCAACGGTCCCCTCAATGATCTTGAGCAGGGCCTGCTGAACCCCTTCCCCGGATACGTCTCGGGTAATGGAAACATTCTCTCCTTTTCGGGCGATCTTGTCGATTTCGTCAATATACACGATACCCCGTTCCGCAGCCGCGATGTTTCCCCCGGCATTCTGAATCAGTTTGAGCAGGATGTTTTCCACATCCTCCCCCACATACCCCGCCTCGGTAAGGGTGGTGGCATCCACAATGGCAAAAGGAACCTTCAACTTTTTTGCTAAGGTTTTGGCCAGGAGGGTTTTTCCCGTGCCCGTAGGCCCAATGAGCAGGACATTGGACTTCTCGATCTCTACCTCATCCGGCCCCTTGGCAGGATTGGCTATCCGCTTGTAGTGGTTATACACCGCTACCGAAAGGGCCCGTTTCGCCATATCCTGTCCGATGATAAAGAGGTCCAGGTAGCTCTTAATCTCCCGGGGGGTCGGAATATCACCGGTAAACTGTGTGGAAAGCTCATGATCCTCTTCGGAGAGGATCTTACGACAGACCTCTACACATTCATCGCAGATAAATACATCATTAGGCCCGGCGATGAGCCGCCTTGCCATATCCGCGCTTTTTCCACAAAAAGAACAGGAACGCTCAAATCCGCCGGAACCATTACGAATTCTTGCCATGTTTTTCCCTCATTAAAACCGAATCAGCCACGCCATACGCAACCGCATCAAGCGCAGACATATAAAAATCCCGTTCCATATCCAAAGCGATCTGTGGGATATCTTTACCGGTATGTTTCGCAAAATACTCTACCAGGATCTTTTTTAAACGTAAGATCTCTTTTGCCTGAATCCCGATGTCCCGGGCTTGCCCCTGAGCGCCACCCCACGGCTGATGCATAAGTACTCGGGAAGAAGGCAGCACATAGCGCTTACCCCGCGCCCCTGCGGTAAGAATAAGCGCCCCCATACTGGCTGCTTGACCCACGCAAATGGTCTGCACATCGGACTTGACATACTGGATAGTATCGTAGATCGCCAGCCCTGCGGTAACCGAACCGCCAGGGGTATTGATATAGAGGTTTATATCCTTCTCCGTATCCTGTCCGTCTAAAAAAAGCAATTCCGCCACCACCAAGTCCGCCGTGAGATCGTTGATTTCTCCATCCAAGAAAACGATCCGGTCTTTTAATAAACGGGAATAGATATCGTAGGATCGCTCCCCCATGCCGGTTTGCTCAACGACTATGGGCACCAGGCTGTTCATTTTTTCGTTCATAGCTCCTTGCTATCCTTATGTTCTATCAAATCATGATACGACAGGGGATTACCGGGCTTGATGGTATTTTCCATCAGCAACAATTCGTTCACTTTCCGATCTTTAATAGCATCTACCAGCAGGTCTTTCCGTTCTGCTTCAGCTTTATAATAGGATCGGATCTCTTCCACAGGAGTCTTCGCCCTGGCAGCAATACGGGCATATTCCTGTTCCACTTCTTCATCAGAGGCCCCAATACCCCGGTCTTTCATAATGGCTTCTACAATGAGCCGGCTATGCAGGGCCTTGATTACTTCCGGCCGCCATGCCTCGGCGAGGACCCCGAAGGTTCCATCTTTTTTTTCCAGAAGATTCGGTATCTCTGCTGCAGGGAGCTGCATACTGCGGACCACATTCCGCCAACGGGCATCAAGCTGAAACCGGATCATGGATTCAGGAATATCCACCGGACTCGTTTCCATGATCTTTTCGAGGAGTTTATTGATTTTATTCGTTTGAAGCCGCTCTTCCAAATCCTCCGTCAGGTATGCTTGAACACTCGCTTTAAGATCTTCCAGGGTCTTGTATTTTTCATCCACATCCTGAGCAAAATCATCATTGAGCTCAGGGAGATCTTTTTCTTTGAGGGCAGTCAGACCTACCCGAATTTTTTTGGTTTTTCCCGCCAGATCCATATCGTAAAAATCTTCAGGATAGGTCTTTTCAATATCCCTGGTTTCACCCCGTTTCATACCGATCATATCATCATCCAGATGATATATCGTATGCCCTGAACCCAGGGTAAAAACAAAATCCTGCCGCTCTGTACCGGGGATAGGTTCTCCCGTATCGCTTAGTTCGCTATACTGGATGGTAACCACATCGCCCGTGGCTGCCCCGGCCTCATCATCCTTGTCGAATACGATGGCGTTCCGCTCTCGGATGACTTCCAGTTCCCGATGTATATCTTCATCGGTAATTTTGACATCCGGAATAGCAACTGCCAGTCCTTGCCAGGTTCCCAAGGTAATCTGGGGCAGCACATCATAGACCACCGAAAAAACCAAGTCCGCCTCCAAATCGAGTTTCGGTTCATCCTGTACCTCTGGAGTAGAATAGGGCAGGGGCCGATCAGCCTCAGGGAAGGTCGGATCCTCAAAGATCTCAGTAACCGAACGATCCAGAATCCGGGCCAAGGTCTCTGCTTTAAGAGAATCCCCGAATTTCCGTTCCAGCACGGTTTCGGGTACCTTCCCTTTACGAAACCCGGGAATCTGGAGGGTTTTACGGTAATCGGCTACTATCTGATCGTACGCAGCCTTAAGCTCCTCTTTGTCTACCGTGATGGTTATTTTTAGTGCAGAATGTTCAAGCCGGGTTATTTCTTTAGATATGGTCACTCTGGTTCCTCTTTAATAACGAAGGTCTTTTCCCACATGGATTAGGCAGCACCAGGGAAACACCCCTAACGGCCTTGTTCTATATATGGTAGTATTACATACTATATTATAATGAGCAAAATACGCTGACAAGACAAGTGAATCCAGGATAGCCTGCACGATAGCTTGTGATAGAGGGTAGGGTCTCTGGTATCACTAGGTATTGTATGTGTCATTACTATGGAAAATAGCGGTTTATTGAGAATTCGTCAATAGGTCAAGCATGACGGCCTGGCCTACGGATAAACGCATAGAAATTCGTATTTTCTTGCAAAACAAGGGGTGAACTCACGGGATACCAAGCGATCCCCCGTCCGCAGTATGCCGTCGCATCTCACGGTATGTACCCTGATTCATGGGTGTTCCCCAAAAACCGCTGCAGTAAAGGTATAGAGCTTGGCTCCCGGGGCCTCGTATGAACGGGGAGGAAGTCCTGCCTTGACGCAGATGTAATCCAGATAGGCATCCAGATCCCAACCCTGTTCCAGGGGGACCTGGGGAAGCAGCACCCCGGACCGTCCCTGGTATATGAGGTAGAGGCCGTGGACCCCAACCTGAACCGAACGGGGATCGGAACACGGTTCCAAGGGAGAAAGCACGGATATTTCCACGCGGCACCGGGGCAGTTCATCCCTGGCGAGGGGAGGGAACCGGGGGTCCCCAAAGGCCGCTTCTATGGCCATAGTACGGACGGTTTTTTCTAAAGGCGCGGCGGCACTCATCCTTCCGATACAGCCTCGGAGCTGCTTCCCGATATGCAGGGTAACAAAGGCCCCCCAGGATTGGGTCAAAGCCGATTCCTCAGGGGGCTCCTTGAGGTATTGGGGAGCCCTCCCTTCCAGCTTGGCGGTAATGGTTTCCCGGGCCGCGGCGAGTAAGTAGTTCTGTTCTTCCTGAGTAATGATACGCATCCTATGAGTATAATCATCCCTGCCCTGCTTGCCAAGCAAATCATGCAACCCCTTGTTCGCTAAACCCGCAGCACCGAATCCCGCCCGTTTCTGACGATGGTCCACTCCTGCCTAGTAAGCCGGGAGAGGAATAGCTGGTCATGGCTTACCAGGAGCAGGGCCCCGGTATATTCGGTCAGGGCCGTTTCCAAGAGGCCGATGGAAACCATGTCCAGGTGATTGGCCGGTTCATCCATGATAATAAGGACGGGATCGCAAAAAATACCACGGGCAATAACCAACTTTCGTATCTCTCCGGGACTGGGTAAGGCCGATGTAAAGAGAAGCCGGGGATCTGACCCAAGCCGGGAAAACCGGGAGCATATCCCTCCCTGTATCTTTTCCTCCTCCCGGAATACCCCTTCCAAGACAGCCCGGCTTTCCTCCGGGCCGAGTTCCTGGGGCAGGTACAGCAGGGGCAGCGCGGCGGGAAGCCGGATACGCGCGTACCGGATCAGGGTCGATTTTCCCGAACCGTTGGGGCCGGTCAGGGCGATCCGGTCTTCCGGCCCGAGGACGAGTTCCGGAAAAGAAAGCCTTCGCCCGTCCCCCAGGGGGATGCTCCCCGCCTCAAGGGCAAAAAGACGATCCGCCCTGGCCCGCTTCCCCTTGAGGGTAAGGCCCTGTTTTCGTTCATGGAGGGCTTTTTCCCAAGCCTCCTCCGCCTTTTCTACCCGGTTTTTCATACGTTTATACTGATTGACCGCCGCGGCGTCTTTGCCGGAAAGCCGGGCCAGGTTGATCTGGTTCCGGGTATCCCGGTCTTTGGGGTCTAGGCCCCGCTTGGAGAGCCGGTTTCGGGAACCTTCCAGGTTCCGCCACCGCCGCTCCGCCTCCTTTGCAAGCCGGTCCGCTTCGTCGTGGAGTTTTTTGCTGATGCTCCGCTGTTCCACCCGTTCCCGCTCCTCCTCCGCAAGCCCTTGGGACACGCCGCCCGGCCGCAGGGTTACGATCCCTTCCCGGAGGAAAAGGCAGTTCCTGCAGAGACTATCCAGCAGCGCCCGGTCATGGCTCACCAAAAGGCCGAGCCCCCGGTATGTTCCCAGGGCATCCCGTACCAGGGACGCGGCCTCCGTATCCAGATGGTTGGTGGGCTCGTCCACCGCGAGCAGCGCCGGATTCCGCCAAAGAGCCACGGCCACCTGAAAGCGCTTTCGTTCCCCGTGGCTCAGGGTCTCCCAACAAGGAACTATAATTTAAATGCTCTTTCCCTGCCTTTACAGCCGGTCAATTTCCCGGTACAGTATTCTCACGTTTATTCTATGGTGATAGGTATATGAAGAAAATCGCCCTTACCGGCATTAAACCCACGGGGATCCTCCATATCGGCAACTACTTCGGGGCCATAAAGCCGGCGTTGCGCTTGGCCAGGGAATACGATGCCCGGTATTTCATCGCGGATTATCATGCCCTCAATACGGTCAAAGACCCCCAGATGCTGGCCGCGCATATTCGGGAAGTGGCTGCAGGCTGGCTTGCGGCAGGCCTCAATCCTGAGGAAGTCCTCTTTTACCGCCAAAGTGCCATCCCCGAAACCTTTGAGCTCACTACGATACTCATGGCTTTCACCAGCAAGGGACTGATGAACCGGGCCCATGCGTACAAGGCGGCGGTACAGGAAAACCTGGAGAACCATGCGGATCCTGACGCGGGGATCAATATGGGGCTTTTTACCTACCCGGTGCTCATGGCCGCGGATATCCTTCTTTTTAACCCCGATGTGGTTCCTGTGGGCAAGGACCAGGTCCAGCATGTGGAAATGGCTCAAGACATAGCCCAGGGGATCAATTTCACCTATAGCGGGGAGATTCTCAAGATACCCCAGGCTGCGGTCCAAGCAGAGGTGGCAGTAGTGCCCGGTTTGGACGGGCAGAAGATGAGCAAGAGTTATGGGAATACCATCCCCCTGTTCGCACCGGAAAAACAACTCCGAAAACTCATCATGCGGATTGTAACCAACTCCCAAGGGGTGGAGGAGCCTAAAGACCCGGAGACCTCCCAGATATACCGGCTTTATAAACTCTTTGCCTCCGCAGAAGAACAACAGGCTTTGGCGAAACAGTACCGGGAAGGGGGTATGGGATGGGGAGATGCCAAGGAAGAACTCTTCCAGGTGGTCCACCGGGAACTGAGTCCCCTGAGAGACCGCTTTGAAGCAATCATCGCGGAGCCCGGCACCATAGATACCATCCTTGCCCAGGGTGCGGCCAAAGCGAGGCCCCTGGCACAGGCCACCTTAAACCGGCTCCGCCGGGCTGTGGGAATTGCAGGATGAGCCTTTGATCCAGGGCCGAATCGAACGGCCGACCTGCCGCTTAGGAGGCGGCCGCTCTATCCCCTGAGCTACTGGACCTTGATTAGATATACCTGGCGTGGCGGTTCTTGTCAAGTCCAGTACCTTGTAAGATACTAGCGTTGTTTGAGCTTGTTCCAAAACTTCAGTTATTGAACAACTCTAGTAAGAAAGGCGCGTTTAGCATCGAATGTTTACGGCAGCAATCGTGAGGAGTACTTTGGCAGCAATACAGAAACCTATGAAAAGGGTATATGTGGAAAAGAGAGCAGGCTTTACCCTTGAAGCCGGGCGGTTACAACAAGAGTTCGCCCGGTTTTTGGGGAGCCGCTACCCGGAACTTGCCTCTTTACAGGGGATCCGGATCCTGCATCGCTACGATGTGGCCGGTCTCACCGAAGCCCAGTTCAAACACGCGGTGGCCTTGGTGCTTTCCGAACCCCCCTGTGATAGGGTGTTTTACGGCCCTTCGATTCCCGCAAACAGGGAGGACCGGTATGTGGGGATCGAGTATCTGCCGGGCCAATACGATCAACGGGCTGATTCAGCAGAACAATGCATTGAACTCGTAACCGGAGTTAAACCGCGGGTAAGGACCGCCCGGTTTTATATATTACCGTCCGCTGTTCCCCTATCGGATGCAAGCCTGGAAGGGGTGAAACAGTACCTGATCAATCCGGTAGATTCCCGGGAGGCTTCGCCCTATGCCGTCTTCAAGGAAGAGGAACCGGAAATCCGGGATATTCCGGTACTGACCGGATTTGCTCATACTACCGCACCTGCCGAATTGAGAAGGCGCTACGCCTTAGCCATGTCCGAAGAAGATCTCCGGTTCTGCCAATCCTATTTTGCATCGGTATCCCGGGACCCGAGCCTGGCGGAGCTTCGCCTGTTGGATACGTACTGGTCTGATCATTGCCGGCATACCACCTTTACCACGGAGTTACATATCCGTAGCGGGGATAAAAACAGCCCGGAACCTGAGGGAACTGTCCCCGATCCGGCCCTCAAACAGGCCTTGGCGCTATACGAAGCTGCCCGGAAGTATGTGTACGATGATACAAAGGAACAGCCTAAAAAGACCCTTATGGACATAGCCACCATTGGGGCCAAGGTACTCAAGAAACAAGGGCTTCTGGAGGATCTGGATGAATCCAAAGAGATCAATGCGTGTACCATCAAGGTCTTGGCCGAATTCAAGGATGGAGATACAAACGTACTTGAGCCCTGGCTCCTCCTGTTTAAAAATGAAACCCATAACCACCCCACGGAAATTGAACCCTTCGGGGGAGCGGCTACCTGTTTAGGCGGGGCCATCCGGGACCCCCTTTCAGGGAGGGCCTATGTGTATCAGGCCATGCGCCTCACCGGCGGCGGGGATCCCCGGGCGGAGCGGTCTGAAACGTTACCGGGGAAGCTGCCCCAGATCAGGATCGCCCGGGAATCTGCAGAGGGATACGCGTCCTATGGTAATCAGATAGGGCTTGCCACCGGACAGGTGGCAGAATGGTACCATCCGGGGTTTCTCGCTAAACGGATGGAATTGGGGGCGGTGCTTGGCGCAGTACCGGCAGCCTGGGTGAGACGGGAGGAACCGAAAAAGGGGGATCCGGTGATTCTCCTGGGGGGTAAAACCGGCAGGGACGGTATCGGAGGGGCCACCGGTTCGTCTAAGGCCCACACCGGGGAATCGGTGGCCAGTTCCGGTGCGGAAGTGCAGAAAGGAAATGCCCTCGAAGAACGGAAGCTCCAGCGCCTCTTCCGTAATCCCCAGGTAACCCGTCTTATCAAACGGTGCAATGACTTTGGAGCCGGCGGGGTTTCCGTAGCCGTAGGAGAATTAGCTCCCGGGCTTAGGATAGATTTGGATCAGGTTCCCAAAAAATATACCGGTCTTGACGGCATAGAACTCGCCATTTCCGAATCTCAGGAACGGATGGCCCTCGTGCTTGCTCCAGATGCGGTGGGCCCCTTTATCCGGTACGCGCAGGATGAAAACCTTGATGCCTGTGTCATCGCTGAAGTACTTGCAGGCGACCAGGATGCCGCATCTTTGCCCGATGGAGAGGCGGGTCCACGGCTTTGTATGCGCTGGCAGGGTAAAACCATAGTAGACCTGTCACGGACATTCCTCAACTCAGGCGGTGCGCCACGATCTGCCCAGGTGCTCCTTCCTGGTCTATCCCTGGAGGATCCGGCCCCTCAAGACAAAGCGGAGCAGGAGCCCCCCTCGGCAGCGCATATACTGGAGCGGCTGAAACAAGAACTGGGTTCCCTCCGCTCAGGCAGCAGGCGGGGACTGCAAGAACGGTTCGACGGTTCCATTGGTGCGGCATCGGTACTCTTCCCCTGGGGCGGTAAAGAACAGGGAACCCCCGAATGTGGGATGGCAAGCCTCCTTCCTGCTTTAGACAAGCAGAGCTGTACCGCAAGCCTCATGAGCTTCGGGTACAACCCGGATCTGAGCAGTCAAAATCCTT
>JAIRNP010000142.1 GCA_031258005.1 Treponema sp. | reverse complement strand
CGCCGGCGGCTCGCCCAGGCAAACCGTATACCAACGCAGGAACGGACATAGCTTGGGCAACATTTTCTATATGAGGCATCCATAGTTTTCGACAACATTTCAAAATGAGGCATTTCGGCAGCATGGCAGCGCTCCTTAGGGCGTTGGATTTCCCCATTAACAGGAACCGTACTGGGCAAGGGTGCAGGTAATCGTGGCTTCTCTTACATCAAGCCAGATCGGCGTTTACTTCCCCGCGGGGAATACCCTGAGGAAGGGGGAGCGGGTTTGCGTTTTTTTGTGTTTTTGCGGCGGTTTTGCCTGTTTTCCAAGAAATCCGGAATCCCCATACATACAAACAAGCCCGCTCCAATAGCAAATGCGATGATCTTGATCGTGATGTCCGAAACATAACGGGGTTTAACCGCAGTGATGAGGCCGCCTGCCTCACCGGGGGACTTTCTCGTCCCTTCCAGTCCTACAATCCGGATAAACCGCTCATTGCCCGTACTATACCCCAGATCCCTGGCATAAATCGCGATGGTTTCTTTATCATACATGAGGGCATCTTTGGTCGTTTCTAATTCTTTATTAATCCGTTTTAAGGATTCCATGTTTTCCGAAAGCTTATCATATTCCCGGCTGAGCTGATTATAAGCCGATATGCCTACAGGTCCCCGTACTATTGAGAATAAAGTATAAACAAAGATCCCAATCCAAATAGGAATGAGATATTTTACGGATCCCATTAGTTATAATTACGGATTCTTGCTCCTGATTCTTTAGGTATCTCCCCGGTACTAAGGAGCAGGAGCATCTCAAGAATCCCCGGCCATAACCGATAATGAAGGTTAATAGGATAAGTAACCGAATAGCAAGAACCTACGGTTCAGGGGTGCTCATCCTGTAGGAGCGGTTATGACAAGCGAGAAACCCCGGATAGGCCCTACAAGTAATCAGCCGGAAGCGCATGAGGTAACTCAGGAACTGGATACCTATGGGGTATGGGTAAAAAGTGAACCTCAGATCATTTCGGAATCCATACCGGATATTTCCCATACCCTCAATTTCCCGGATGAACGGGCCGCCCCTGATGAAGCCGGGTCGAAGCCCGCCGGTACCATCGCCCTGGAATCATGGGAACCGGAAGGTTCCGCCGGGCCCCGGGATTTTATCCGGAGCGCAAGACAAGAAAAGGAAGATGGGATTTCGAGTACCGGCAAGTCCGCCCATGAGGTTTCTATGGACGATAGGGCTGTGGGCCCCGGCGCTCATAATGATGCGGTAGGGGATGATCTCTACGAGCAGATAGCCATCGAAGAATTGCTTGCTGCCCCTGTTCCGTTGCTTGATTCAGGAGCGCCTCAGAACGAGGATGCAGGGCTTTCTAAAAAAGAAGTGCCGATCCCGGCCGTACCGGAGCCTCCTCCTGAGGAAGCCTATCCAGGGGCCTTCATGCAATCCCCGGACTCCCCGGAAGGACTGCATTTATTAAAGAACATTTTGGAAGAATTATCCTTGATACGGCATGAGGTATCTGCCCTCAAAGAACTGGTCCTGCGGCAGGAAAGGGCTGCAGAAACCCTGGAGTTCAAGAAGGAGGATGCTGCTGAAGAGGGTGATGAAAAAGTTACGATCACCGGGGATGAGCTCACCAACATCTTCCATAATGCCGGGCCTATCCCCAAAGCAGTAACCCCGACCCATACGGCCCCTTTTGCCCAGGGAATCGAAGTCATCCAGACCGATGAGGAACCTCCTGAGACTGAGTATGGGATACGTATTGACTTCACGGAATCAGAGCCCTTGCAGGATGCAGAAAGGGTTGCTGATGCGCTTCCTGATACAGCGGAAATGCGCAAGGAGGATACGGAGGAAGGGTCTTTGCAGGATGATACTTCCGGTAACCTTGTGCATAGTGATACATACGATGAAACCCTTTCTGGTGAAGCCCCGGAGAATACCTGGTTGAAGGATGGGGATGGAAGGGATAGGGATGCTTCCCCTGTGTTACCTGCCGATTCGGCGGATCCGGTAATGGCGGATTTTTTGCTTGACGACTTATTTATTGAAAATGGGTCGATTAAGGGTATACCCCTTGCATTGAATCCTGATGATGAAGAAGAAATGGACGATGCCTTTGAGACGATTGAATCCCTTATCGGCCCTGAAGATACAGCGGTGCTACACAAAGCCGGAAACCCGGATGATGGGGAACCTCCGGATGACACTCCCCCTTTTGATGGAATTGGCCGGGGAAGCGCTCCAGGAGGTTCCGGTACGGGATATCCTTCTCCTCAAGAGCAGGAACCCCATAACCAGGATTCCCAGGAATCTTCGGCGTTTTCACCCGAGACTTCCCTGCATAGGCCCTTTAACCTGAAAGAGGAAATAAAAAACATCCTGGTGTTTATGGATCAGCTCTTAGAAGCCCTGCCGGAGGATAAAATCGGAGAATTTGCGGAATCTCGCTATTTTGATATCTACAAAAAACTGTTCAGCACACTAGGAATCGCCTAGTATGGGGCTTTTATACAAAGCCGTTTCCCGATATGCCCTCAGACTGGATGATACGGGGAAAAGGTTGCGGGATCGGATCCTCCGAATCGCTGAAAAAGGAACCACCCCCTATACTGTCTTGAGCCTCCTTAAAACCTATGGTGCTTTTCAGTGCGGTATTTGCCTTTGCTTGATCGAAGGGACCTATATCGGTTACGCTTCAGTCGGTTTGGGGATAGACAAAACCCTCATACCCTCGGAACGGTTTCCCCCGGAAGATCCGGCCCAGCGGAACTTGTACTATAAAATCGGCTCCCCTGCCCTGCTTTCCATTACCGCTATGGATCCCCAGGCTGTGATATGGGCCTTTCCGTTAGATGACGAGCAACCCTGTAGGTATATCCTGCTCTTAGCCGAAGACGTGCCGTCCCCCCAAGCAGGGCAGTCTGGGGATTCCTCTTTTAATCCTCCGAGGATAGCCCGGATCCTGGGGGATATTAGATCGGTGCTGCGTGCTCCTCCCCAAACCCCGCTTAAACCTTCGGCCCGGAAAGCTCCTCAAGAGGCTGCTGATGAACCCAGGTGTGAAAATAAGCCTGAAGAAACCAAAGCCCCTGAACAAAACGTAATCCAACACACACCGGATAAGGAGGGCCCGGAATCCCCGGTTTTGGACCTGCCCGAAGAGATCCGCCGATTCTATAGCCGAAAGCCCCCTTTAAGTAGGGTTCAAGGTATGCTGTTTGCCCTATCAGGAGATGCGGCCTCGGTTATGCCGGCCTTAGCCCCCCTGGGATCCCTAATCCGGGTAGCCGACAGGTATCTTTTGGTCCTGTTTCAAAAGCCGGTGGACCGGGAATTACTCGCCCACCGGCTTTCCCACAGTTTGGATCTCAGCACGGTACTAAGCTTTGAAGCGGACACGCCTGAGGGTCTGTTGGCCTTACTCAGACCCTATAGCCCCTATGTTTCCTGAATCTTCTTGCAGGGACCTCGGGGGAAACCTCAGCCCGAAACATGCCCTCCATTCCCGGTATAATCCTCAAGGGGAAGCGGAAAAATACCTCCATTCCCTGGATGTACCCCGGGGTATTCGGTTCTTTATCCTCATCGAACCGGGTCAGGAATACCTGATTCCCCTCCTGTACCAGAAGTTTCCTGGGGTTCGGATCATCGCCCTGCATGTGCAAGCCCAAAAGACCTCTGCGGCTGCCAAGGAAATTCCGGTAAGACGCTGGAGCCCGGAAGCGGGTATCCCCTTGCAGGCATTTCTGGAACAGGAAATCCCCGATACCCTGGCCGCGGCCATCCGCATTATCGAATGGAGGCCCGCCTTAGCCGCCTACGGGGAGCGATACTGCCGGCTCTTGCGGGAAACCGTAGATTTCATCAAACGGATTGATGCGAATATACGGACCACCCGGGGCTTTGGCCGCAGATGGTTCAGGAATTTTTTCAAGAATCTCCTGCTGATACGAAGGGTCCTGGTACAGGACCGGGCCGCCTCGGTACCGGTGATCATCACGGCTGCGGGGCCGGGCTTGGAGGAAGCAGTACCCTTGATTAAAGCATTGCAGCGCCAAAGCCCCCATCGGATCCTGGCGGTTTCTTCATCTGTGCAGGCCCTCCGGTGGCGGGGTATCCTTCCTGACCTGGTCATCACCACCGACGGCGGAGGCTGGGCCTCTTTCCACCTGTACGAATGCCTTCGGGGCATGGATGCCCGCGCCTCCCCGGTTCTTGCGACCAGTCTCTTTGCTGCCCTTCCTTCCCAATGCAGGGATCTCGTCCTCCTGCCCCTGAGTGATGGGAGTCTTTGGCAGACCCTGATCTTACAGAGCCTGGGGATTCCCTTTATCAGCCTCGCCCAACGGGGGACGGTCAGCGCTTCGGCCCTAGACCTCGCGCTTATCCTCACCCAGGGGAAGATCTACCTGGCCGGTATGGATCTGGCCCATCAGGATATACGAACCCATGTCCGGCCTTATAGTTTTGACCGGCTCCTGGAAGCAGGGGCTTCCCGGCTTACCCCGGTGTATACCCAAAGTTTTACCCGTTCCCGGGCCATCCTGGCGAGCGGGAGCCATGACATTTATGCAGCCTGGTTCAGGCAGCATCTACAGACCTATCCTGAGCGGATTTACCCGCTAGGCGCCAATAATCCGGTATTTAAAATCCTCAAACCAGGGACTCCGCCGTACCAACCAGGAGGGCATGCGGTGGTGAGGATCCTGGAGATTCTTCGGCAGGATAATCCGGTTACCCAGGGAGGGGCCCTGCTCGTCAAAGCCCTGGCCAACCCCCGCACCGGAGCCAAGCTCTACGGGGAATTAGTGTCCCTCTTGGTTCCTGATGAGTCAGATGCCTATACGGTCGAAACCCTCAGCGCCCTCATCCTGAGCCTCATCGAACCCTATGAGCGAGCTCGGGCGAGAAAAGATGGATAAGTTTTTGGACATCAACCTGCGGGCCCTGGCGAAGACCGATCCGGGGTTTGCCGCCCGGCTTGCCGCAGCCACAACCCATGTACACCGGTATGGATTTGTACGTGCCCGTTCAGGAGAACCTATCCCTGCTTTGGACGGTCCTTCCGGCGCAGCCCGTCCCTTGCACTCCCTGGTGGATCCGATCCGGGAGGGACGCCGGCTCATCGGTACGGTCAAAGAGACCGGGTTTTTGGTTTTTTTCGGTTTAGGCGGAGGATTTGCCATTACTGCGGCCCTGGAACGGGAAGATATTCAATACATCTTGGTCATAGACTACGATATCAATGGCATTGCCGAATTACTCGATTCCAAACCATACCTCGATCTATGGCAGGATCCACGGTTTCATATCCTGGTGGATCCCAGTCCTGAGGTGATTGAGCGGTATATCCTTGAGCACTATCAGCCGATTTTATATCGGGGTATCCAGGTTATACCCTTGCGAATCCGGATCGATGCGGAACCGGAACGGTTTAGCGCGGCCGGTGAGAGGATTAACGCGGCCATCCGAGGGATCTCCGGGGATTATTCGGTACAAGCTCATTTTGGGACCCGATGGTTTTCTAACATCCTGCGGAACCTCCTCAGGATGAAACCGGCCCCGGCCCTCCTCCCCGAGCTTAACCAGGCGGCGATATGCGCGGCGGGGCCTTCCTTAGACATGCAGCTTCCCCTGCTGGCAGAAAAACGGCAAGGCTGTTTCCTCATAGCCACTGATACGAGCCTCCCCAGCCTGCTTCACGCCGGACTGGTACCGGATGCAGTAGTTTCTATTGATTGTCAGCATATCAGCTATTACCACTTTATGCAGGGGCTTCCTGGGCATATACCCCTGTACCTGGACCTGGCAAGTCCTCCGGTGGTGGCCTCCCGGGCATTAGATCCCCGCTTTTTTGCCGGAGGCCATCCCCTGACCCGGTATGTTTCCCGGTATTGGCGGCCCTTGCCTTTGGTAGATACCTCAGGAGGTAATGTTACCTACGCTGCTGTATCCCTGGCAGACTGTTTGGGAGCGGAACAGGTGGAATTATACGGCGCGGACTTTGCCTATCCTCTGGGGCGTACCTATGCCCGGGGAACCTATCTTTATCCGTTTTTTGATGCCCAACAAACCAGGATTGCTCCCCTGGAAGCGCTGTGGTCGGCCTTTCTCTATCGAAGCCCGGAACTCAAACGGATCCAGCGGGGGGATGCCTGGTATTATGAGACGCCTACCTTAAGCCGCTACCGTAGGCTCCTGGAAGAAAAAACCGCGGTGCTCAGATCCCGAGTTCTCCCGGTGGAGGGCCTGGGCGCACCCTTGCGTATCAGGAAGCGGGTGAACCTCCTTCCCCAGCGTCAAGCGGGGAAAGTCCCCAGGGCTTGGATACCCGCTCAAGATTTCATTGGGGCGTACCGGAAGAAAGTCTGGGATCTTCCACCCTTGACCGGAACGGTCCAGCGCTATCTGCAGGGTCTTACCGAAGCGCAAGGCCTCGTCCTTACCACCCTGCTTCCGTTAGCCGCCGCGATACAGCACCGTACCCCCTTCCTTGGTCCGGGGGAACTGATTGAAGCGGTTCGGGATACCTGCGTGCAAAAAATTGATACCCTTTTAAGCCGGATCTAGGCCTTTACCCTGCAGGACCGGGTATTTGTTGTCCGGGGAATAGGATTGAAGTTCTTTCCGAACTCGGTTACGGTGAAAAAGAGGGGGAACATCAGGATGGAGAAACTGAACATAGGCCCGATAGAAAACCATCGCCAACGGGAGGAAGGGGTGCTCATATACCCGGTGTATTCCCGGCGTTCCCAGGGGCTTTCCATAGGGATAAACCTGTTTCCGGATCATAAACGGTGTTCTTTTGATTGTCCGTACTGCGAGGTTTTTCCTTTTAGACAGGATACCCCCTTTTCTCTGGAGCTCATGGAAAAGCAGCTTCATGCGGAACTGTCCGCAGCACAGAACCGGGGCATGAGGGTTAAGGATATTTGTTTCTCTGGCAATGGAGAACCCAGCCTGGCTCCTGATTTCTTTGCGGCCTTAGACTCAGCCGCCCGGATTCGGGATGAGCTGGTCCCTGATGCGGCGTTGGTCCTTATCACCAATGGCACGGGGCTGCTCAAGGACCAAATCTTCCAGGGCTTACGCCGCGCGGCATCGGGGCCCAAGGCCCTCCATATCTGGCTTAAACTTGACGCCGGGACAGCAGTCTGGTATAGGCTCATGGCCCGATCTGCGGTTCCTTTTGAAGGCCTTATCCGTGCTATTAAGGAATTCGTAGCCTGTGCTCCGATAACTATCCAAACCATGCTCTGTGCCATCCAGGGCAAGCCGCCGCCTCAAGCAGAGGCCGCGGCTTGGGAAGGGCTTGTGGTGGAATTGGCCGGGATCGGAGCAGGGGCGCGCTGCAGAACCGGGGAGCGGGCCCCGGGAATACAGGATGTTCAGCTCTACGGCAAGGCACGGCCTGCTCCCGAAGACCCCTTGGCAACGGCATTAGCCCCGGTATATCTTGCGGAACGGGCCGCCTCCCTCAAAGCAGCCCTGGAGGGTTCCCCTTTACCCCGTACCAGGGACGCCATACCAATCCGGGTGTTTCCCTAAGACCTGTGCAGGTACTCAGAAAGCATAGCCCCCGCTGCGTTCACCCTGGACCGGGGCGGGATACCGCCGTCGGAGGATGATCCTGTCCTGACGGGTGGTAATTTCAATGGAAACTGCGTGAATCCACGCTTATCCATCAAACCGGATGTAACGGTAAGGAGGCTGCCATGAATATGCAGGTTAAGCATTTTTTTGACAAAAAAGACATACAGTTGTCCGCGAAGCGCTACGGTATTGACGCTTTGGGGGCTATGGCCCAGGGCTTGTTCGCGTCGCTCTTGATCGGGACCATCCTCGGCACCGCGGGCGAACAGTTTAAACTTGAGGTTCTCGTCACGGTGGGGAACTTCGCCAAAGCCACCACCGGCGCGTCTATGGCGGTCGCCATCGGCTGCGCGCTGAAGAGCCCTTTTCTCGTGCTGTTTTCCCTCATTGCGGTAGGGCAGGCGGCCAATACACTGGGCGGCGCGGGCGGGCCCTTGTCCGTCTACTTTGTCGCCATCATCGCAGCGGAATGCGGGAAACTCGTCTCCAAAGAAACCAAGATCGACATCATCGTTACTCCCCTGGTAACTATCGTCTCAGGCGTACTGATGGCCCTGCTCTGCGCTCCTGCCATCGGCGGCGCCGCCAGCTATACAGGCCGGGTAATCATGTGGGCCACCGACTTGCAGCCCTTTTTGATGGGCATCGTAATATCGGTAATCACCGGGATAATACTCACGCTGCCCATAAGCAGCGCCGCTATCTGCGCCGCCTTAGGATTAACCGGCCTTGCAGGAGGCGCGGCCCTTGCCGGATGCTGCGCGCAAATGGTGGGTTTTGCGGTGATGAGTTTTCGGGAAAACCGGCTCGGGGGCCTTTTTGCCCAGGGCATCGGAACCTCCATGCTCCAGATGGGGAACATCGTGAAAAACCCCCGTATCTGGATACCTCCGACCGTAGCGGCGGCCATTACCGGGCCTTTGGCAACTTGCCTGTTCAAACTCAGAATGGACGGCCCGGCGGTTGCTTCCGGTATGGGAACCTGCGGACTGGTCGGCCAGATAGGCGTCTACGCAGGCTGGGCGGCCGGCGTCGCAAGCGGCGCGAAACCGGCAATCACCCCCTTCGACTGGGCCGGATTAGGGCTGATAAGTTTTGTCCTGCCCGCCATACTCACGTCGTTAATCGCCCTTCCCCTGCGAAAGAAAAACTGGATCCGGGAAAACGATTTGAAACTGGATTTGTAGCAGGCGGGGCCTGCTTCATAGTCCGGGGCCGGACAGTGTCGGGATAGGGGTGATGAACGGCTCGAGCCACGGTCCGAGCGGTCCGGGAACAGGGCAAGCCCCCTCGTCTCTGGAAGTGCGCCGCGCCGTTTACCCTACTGCGGAGCGGGTTCATTGGGGGATAGAGAACTGTCTGCATACGTGCTTGATGTGGCGTATCGGGAGGATGGGGTGTGGATAAAGACGAATGAAAGTTATTGCTAACCAAACAGCTTCGGCAATACCGCTTCAATGAACATGTACGCCAGTGTACCGCCGCAGATACTGAAGAGGGAATTTCGCTTCCACAGATGTACCAGCGCAGTAAAGCCCGCGGCGATGAACCCCGAGCGTCCCTGGGGGAAATCCGTGGTAAAGGGGACGCTTATGGCATTAAAAGCCAGTACCGTCATGGCTACCGGAGGAACAAGCTTTTCCACAAATTCCAGCAATGGTCCAAACCTTTCCCTGGATGCAGGGGAGACATCCTGTCTATCCCGGAAGAACAGGAACGGTAGAACCCGGCAGAAAAAAATAACCCCTCCCATGAGAATCGTTAAGATCAGGGCGCTGGATATACTAACCATCATGGGGCCTCCTGCCAGGGATGTTTTTGCAGCACTTGGACCAAGGCGAGGGAAACCCCCAGAGCCGACAGGAGCGAAAGCCGGGAAGGAAGCAGGAAAACCGCCAGAACCGCGACCAGGGCAGCAATCACGAAGATCCGGGCCTGCTGTACCCGGAGGATCTGTTCAATCATAAGGACCACAAAGAGGGCGGTCAAGGCAAACCCGACGCCTTCCATCGTAAACGGCAGCAGGGTGCCCGCCGCGGCGCCGATCACCGAACCCATAACCCAATACCCTTGATCCAATAGGGCTACCAAGAACATGAACCACCGCCGTTCTTCCAACGTATGGGCCCCAAGACCGGGAGCGCCCCCGCCCGGCCCCTGGGGTTCAGGCAGGGAAGAGAGCAAGGCGAAGGTTTCATCGGTCAGAGCAAATATAAGGTAATACTTGCATATCCCAGCAGCCTTGAAGCGCTTGTACATGGAAAACCCATAGGCTATATGCCGGGCATTCACCACAAACTGCACGAGGACCGCTTCCACCAGGCTGGTCCCGGCAGCAAAAAGTCCTACTGCCAGGTACTGGCCAGCTCCGGCATACATGACAAGACTCATCACCAGGGAGAGCCACCAAGGGTAACCGGCATCTACCAAAAGCAGCCCAAAGGCAATCCCTATGGCTACATATCCGAGTAAAACCGGCACTGAATAACGAAGAGCCTGCATGAACAGTTTAGAATGAAACCAGCGATTCATGAACTTATAAGTATACGTACAAGGCCAGGGCTTGTCCATGTTCTCATAGGGGTGTCCAGGAATTCAAATTGCTGAGGGGTGTGTGATTAACAAGTGACACCTTCACCTCCCAGAATCACGAGGGAGAGCGGATCGAAGGTTCGCCTTTCGTTCCGGCTGTTTACGACGTTTGGGCGGCACCATAAAGAAACCCGTAGGGTTTCGTGCCGCCCAAATGTGCCGGAATGAGCCGTGCGAATGAGCGTAGCGACTGACCTAGGCGAATGGAGGCCAAGCCGCTTTAGCGGCGAAGCGTAAACAGTCCTGTTATGCGCCGTAACCCCTTTATTTAATCTTTTCCACTACACATTTATCTTTAATTTAATTATTTCCATATTCTCAAGACCATCGTTATCTACAACTTTTACAGCTATATTATGCATTCCGGTTTTAAGTGAAATGACTTGTTTCCCAACTTTGTCGATAATGATTGAAGCCTTAAAACCTTTCTCTTTATCATAATTAAAGTCCCAGCTATAAAACTCAATCCCCGCCGGGCTTTGCCCTGTGGCGATAAATTCTATTTTTCGGCTACCTTTATCGTCTCGTTCCAATTCGTTAATATGAACGCCAATAACAGGCTTTACGGCAATAGGAATTATTTCATCCACACGCACCTGTTTAATGATGATGTTTTCTTCATTTTTAAGCCGGGACACTTCTTCAATGGCACCCCTGCCGAAAGAAAAAGCGATGATATACCCAACCTGCTTTCCGGCGGCCATGTTTTTTTCAAAGAGGCTTTTATCAAATTGTTTTGCCGATACGGAGAAATTTTTTATAACATTTACACCGATATTGTCGGAACGTTTTACCTGTATGGGAGCGCCGTCAAAAGCCTTGCCGTCAATTCCCTTATCGCTGCGCTGTTTTACGTTCCCCGTCCCGCCGTATTGCTGAACAATCCAGCTTTCAAATTCAAAAGCGTCATTGTAACGGAGCGTATCATAGTCGTATTTATAGAGCTGAACAATATAAGGGGCGGTGAATAAATCCGTTTGCTTTTGCAGGCGGAATTCCGTAACTTTAACCGCCTGTACCGATTGGTCAATACCAATCCATCGACGGTTCAAGCGGTCTGCTACAGTAATAGTTGTTCCTCCTCCGACAAAGGGGTCAAGCACAATATCACCCTTGTTACTTGCCATTTCAATAATTCTTTCAAGTAACGCCTCAGGCTTTTGCGTTGGATAACCTATGCGTTCTTTTGCCATTGTGTTTATTGCCGGTATATCATCCCAAACATTTCCAAGCGGCAATCCTTCATATTCATCAGCATAGATTTTATATCGAGGACGGCCTGTTTTAGTCCAATAAATAATATGCGGATTTTCTTTTATTAGGCGGAGCCTATACGGTTTAATACCCCGCGGCTTGCCGCGGCTGAGAGGAAGCATATAATGAAGGGATGAGCGAAATCATCCGAAAAGAACATAATGTGAGTACGCTGATG
>JAIRNP010000137.1 GCA_031258005.1 Treponema sp. | reverse complement strand
CGCCGGCGGCTCGCCCAGGCAAACCGTATACCAACGCAGGAACGGACATAGCTTGGGCAACATTTTCTATATGAGGCATCCATAGTTTTCGACAACATTTCAAAATGAGGCATTTCGGCGGTCCTGTTCGATTTGTCAAGGCGCAATAGAAATGTCCTTCCCCGTAGGCGGCGTGAGGGTCTGATTGGCCTTTTTTTGGCATTGCTGCCTCCTCAACGAGGAGAAGTTTCCCGTTCCATAGAATGCTTAGGATCCCATCAAGCTTGACACGGATAAGGACCTGCTCCTTCCGGTGGGGCAGGGTTTTATTGGTCTTGAGGATTTGAACCAGACGACGCTCAAACCGGACCACATACTGGACTTATTCGATAACCCGGTTGGTTATCTGCTAACCTTCGGTTAGCTCACAAACCCTCCCCCAATGACGCTTCGGCTTGGGTATCCTTTCACAAGTTCCGAATCCGGTAAGACCATACCGTCATCGCCCCCGCCGCCTTTCAAACCAATCGTGTCGGACTTTAGTCCGCCGGCTTCCGTCACCCTGCAGAAACTCCCCGAAACAGGCCCGCCGTTTTCTGCAGCCCCGCATAAAAAGAAAAAAACTACCCCGGTTATATGGCTAATGGAATAAGGCTATGCGGTATTTATATTATACAGAATGATCCCTTCTTGGTACCATGAAGTCAGGTTGTTCACGATCAAAGGGCTATTTCTAAAACGGTACGGTACCTGAGGCCTTTGCAACAGTCGCTTCGTTTTGAAAAAGCCCCACATAACTGGATGTGCTCATTCCATTAAAGACTAAACGAGAGGAGTAGAGGATGAATACCCTGTATTTTAAATACGCTTTGGAAATCGAACGAACCCGGTCTATTACCAAGGCAGCGGATAACCTGTACATGGCCCAGCCAAACTTAAGCAAGGCGATTAAGGAACTGGAGGATACGGTCAGATTTCCCATCTTTGAGCGGAGTTTCCGAGGAGTTCTTCCCACTCGCCAGGGCCTTGAGTTTCTGGTCTATGCCCGAAACATTTTGGACCAGATGGAAAAGATCGAGGCCATAGCCGAGGGTGATACGAGCCAGCGCCAGCATTTTACGGTCTCCATACCCCGGGGGAGTTATATTGCCGCGGCGTTTACCCAATTTGCCCTAGAACTGGACCCGGAAAAAGAGATAAACATCAAGGTGCAAGAGACCAATTCCATGCAAACCATCACGGATCTGGTGGAGAACCGGTTTAAGCTCGGTATTATCCGCTATCAAAGGATGTACGAGAATTATTTTCTCGATTATCTTTCGGATAAAGGACTGGGCCATGAGCATATCTGGGAATTTGAATATGTGGTCCTCATGTCAAAAAACCATACCCTGGCGGGTGCCGCTGAAGTGCTCTACAATGAACTGAGCCAGTTTATTGAAATCGTCCACGGGGATACGGCGGTTCCTTATTTAGGGGCCTTGGAAACCCAGC
Source organism: Treponema sp. (assembly GCA_031258005.1). GTDB lineage: Bacteria > Spirochaetota > Spirochaetia > Treponematales > Breznakiellaceae > JAIRLU01. The sequence continues at coordinate 4,738 of JAIRNP010000137.1, read as the reverse complement.
GAGCCCAGGGACCGGCCCCTTTGCGGAAACGGATCTATCTGTACGAGCGGTGCAATCAGTTTGATTTATTGAGTACCCTTCCGTTTACGTATATGTGGGTATCCCCTATTCCTGATGAACTGCTTGAGCGCTTCCAACTGGTACAGCGCCGTTGTAGCTTAGCCAATAACCTCTTTAAGGATGTACTCATATATCCTCAGGGCTATACCTTTTCAAGGCTGGATAAAAAGTTTATCAATAAAATCTATGCTTCAAAAAACAGCCTTTCTTTTCGGCAATTTTTGTAGGAAGTCCCCATATCCATATTGCAATAGGCCTATGCGAAATTTATATTTCACAAAGGTTTTGGCGTATGATACCTTAAAGGTAAGGGAGTAACCTCCTTTCATCAACCTCTCTCTATGTGCTGTCTGGGACTATGGTTCCAGACAGCCGCTTTCTACCGATGAGGGTGGGGGCAGAGTCCGAAGCAGCTTCGTATAGAGCATGTTACAAAGAGGAACCCCGCCGGCAGCCCTTCCACCACGAAGTTATGCTGCCAACGGGGTGTTGCATGTAAAGAAAATATACGCCATAAGGCGCCTCTTGTTCAATACATACCTCCTTGTATACCAGGGATCCCGCACGGGAGTGTATCAATAACATCTATGCGTCAAAAAAGGACCTTTCTTTTCGGCAATTTTTGCAGAAAGACTCATATCCCTATTGGAATAGCCTTATGCGAAATTTATATTTCACAAGGCTTTTAGATCATGCTACGTTAAATATGGTAGAACACGACCTCCATTTGTCTCTATCAAAAGCTGTCCGGAAACACTAACCCGGACAGCTTTGAACGGAGTTGCGCCTGGAGGCTCTGCTTACATGCTTTAGCTGAAGCATTTTAAAGAGAGGAACTCCACCGGCAGTCCTTCCACCACGAAGTTATGCTGCCGGCGGGGTGTTGCATGTAGCCCAAGTATAGGCCCAAAGGCGCCTTATCTTCCATACATAGCTCCTCTTTGTGCAATCACGGGAACCGGAGCCGTTCCGGTTCCTCATACCTTTTTTAAGGAGGATGCTATGGTGTATCCGCGTCTTGTCAAAGCCACCAATGCTGAGGCGGCTCCTGTCTGTACACTGAAATCTCGAATCAACCTCTTAGTCGGCCCCCCGTCAGATCCTGAACGGCTGCCTGAGATGATGGGTTGTTTTTTTTCCGAGGAAGGAAAACACGTCGTCTGCGGGGGAACCACCTCGATCCTGGCAGCGGAATTTCTCCACAAACCCCTGGAAACCCTTCTTCCCGGCCATCTGGACCCTGTTGTTCCCCCGGTCGCTCGCATCGATGGCGTTGACCTGGTAACCGAAGGGTTTATCACCATAGGCCGGGTCCTGGAATATGCCCGGAATTACCGGGCAGGCACCGCAAGCGCGGCTCCCTGGAATACCGGGGAAGACGGGGCTTCTAAAATCGCCCGGATCCTCTTGGAAGAAGCGGAAGAACTCACTTTGTATGTGGGCGGGGCGGTTAATCCCGCGTATCAGGCCGGCGAAATCGTCTCTGGATATAGGGATAAAATAGGACTGCTTAAAGAATTGGAATCCTGTCTCCGAAACAGGGGAAAACCCATACAGGTCCATTACTTTTAACCGTAAAAACAACAAAGAGAGGGTATTACGATGATTATTGACTATGAGGTTATCGACCGGATCGCGGCAGTATGGGATGGTACGCCCAGCGCAACCATCCCCATCTTGCAGAAGGTACAGGAACAGTACCATTATTTGCCACCGGAGATCTTTCCGTATATCGCCAGGAAGTTGGATATAAGCGAGGCCCGGGTTTACGGGGTGGCCACCTTTTATGAAAACTTTTCCCTGGAACCCAAGGGGACCTTTATCATTAAGGTCTGCGACGGTACTGCCTGCCATGTGCGGAACTCAGGCCCCCTGCTGGAAACCCTGAGGAAAGCCCTGGGGCTTTCCGAAGCCAAAAAGACCACCGAGGATCTGCTGTTTACGGTGGAGACCGTTTCCTGTCTGGGAGCCTGCGCCCTGGCTCCGGTCCTGTCGGTAAATGATACAGTCCATGCGGCCATGACGCCGGAAAAGGCATCCGCCCTGCTTGAGAAACTAAAAGCGGAAACCGCGAAGCCGGATTTCCCGGAGGAGGGGATTCGTGCTGCGGGATAGGGCGGCCTTACAAGAGGCCCGTCAGGGGTATACCCAGGCCCTGGCAAGAGAATGCAAAAAAATCCTCGTCTGTGCCGGAACCGGCTGTGTCTCCAGCGGCTCCCTCGATCTCTATGCACGGCTGCTGGAACGTATGCAGGAGCGGGGGCTTCCCTATTCGGTGGAACTGCGGATAGAGCCGGAAGGTTCCCGTGAACCGGCAGGACCTTTCGGAGGACGCATCGGTGTAAAGAAAAGCGGCTGCCACGGGTTTTGCGAAATGGGACCCCTCATCCTGATTGAACCGGAGGGCTGGCTCTATACTAAAGTGCGTCTTGAGGACTGCGAGGACATCATCAATAAGACCATCCTCCGGGGAGAAATCTGCGAACATTTAGTGTATCACGCTCAGGGAAACCCGTACCTCAAGCGGAAGGAGATTCCCTTCTATAAAAAGCAGACCCGGATTGTGCTGGAACAGTGCGGCCTCATGGATGCGGAATCAATAAAGGAATACCTTGCCCTGGGCGGGTACCGGGCCTTTGAAAAGGTCCTCCTGGAGATGGAAGCGGAACAGGTCATCGCGGAAATTACCGCGTCCGCTTTGCGGGGCCGGGGAGGCGCGGGATTCCCTGCAGGTATCAAGTGGCAGGAGGTGTACCAGCAGAAGGTACAGCCCAAGTACGTGGTCTGTAATGGCGACGAAGGAGATCCTGGGGCCTTCATGGACCGGAGTGTGATGGAAGGGGACCCCCACCGGGTGATCGAGGGGATGCTCATCGCCGGAAAAGCAGTAGGGGCATCCAAGGGTTACATCTACGTCCGGGCAGAATACCCCATTGCGGTAAAGCGGCTCCAAACCGCCATCATCCAGGCAACTGAACTGGGCCTTTTGGGACAGCGCATCCTGGGAACGAATTTCAGCTTCACCATGGAGGTATACCGGGGAGCTGGGGCCTTTGTCTGCGGAGAAGGAAGCGCCCTCACCGCCTCGGTGGCGGGGAATCGGGGGATGCCCCGGGTAAAGCGGTTTCGTACCGTAGCCCAGGGACTGTTTGAGAAACCAACCCTGTTAAACAACGTGGAGACCTTCGCCAACATTCCTCCCATTATCAACCGGGGGGCAGCCTGGTACCGGAGTATCGGGCCCGAAAACAGCCCTGGGACCAAAACCTTCGCGCTGACCGGGAATATCACCAATACCGGACTCATTGAAGTGCCGATGGGCATGACCCTGAGGGAGGTAATTTTTGACATCGGCGGGGGCCTGCGGAACCAAGCGGAATTCAAGGCCGTGCAGACAGGAGGTCCCTCTGGGGGCTGTCTTGGAAAGGATGATCTGGACTTGCCCCTGGATTTCGACTCCCTGAAAAAAGCCGACGCCATCATCGGGAGCGGCGGCCTCGTGGTGATGAACCATAAAACCTGCATGGTGGAGATCGCCCGGTTCTTCATGAGCTTTACCCAAAAAGAATCCTGTGGCAAGTGTACCCCCTGCCGGGAAGGAACCAAGCGGATGCTGGAGATTCTGGAACGGATAGTGGCAGGAAACGGCCGGGATGGGGATATAGAGCTGCTGCTGAGCCTGGGGGATACTATTTCCGGCGCGGCCCTCTGCGGCCTTGGGAAAACCGCGCCCAATCCGGTACTAAGCGCCGTCAAGCGGTTTCGCAAGGAATACGAAGCCCACATCTACGATAAACGCTGTCCTGCAGGAAGCTGTAAGAAACTGAAAACCATCTATATTGATCCTGCGGATTGCTCAGGCTGCGGCGCTTGCGCCAAGAACTGTCCCGCAGACGCGATTCATCAACAGGGTGCAATACCGGAAGGCAAGAAAAAGGCGTACTACCTTATTGACGGGGCCAAATGCGTCAAGTGCTTTGCCTGTATAGAAAAATGCAAATTCAACGCGGTAAAGGAGGAACTATAAGATGGAAAACACCGAATATATGACCATTGACGACCTTTCGGTAGAGATTAACGGGGAGGAAAGTATTCTGGCCCTGATTTATAAGGCGGGGATCGAACTCCCCACCTTGTGCCATCACGGGGAAATGCCCCTCTATGGGGAGTGCCGGATGTGTATGGTGGAAACCCAGGAGGGAACCTGGGAGTTTGCCTGTTCCACTCCTCCCCGGGCGGGGATGAGCATCAAGACCAACACCCCGGAAATAGCGCGGCACCGCCGGGTATTGCTCGGTCTTATGTTGGCCAATCCCGTACCGGACCGGCTTCGGGAATTGGCGGAATGGCTGGGGGTTTCCACGGCATGCCCTGCCCTGACAGAAACGCGGACGCACGGGAAAACGTTGCCTTACCGGGCACCTTCGTAAACCCCCATAACAGCCGCAGATTCGGTTCCCCTTTAAGCCCTTGGATCCACGGGCGGGTCTTCTCTATCCCGAAATATCCTTTGGCAAGACCCCTTAGAAACGGGGTATACCGGCAGGGTATCCGTCCGATTCCCCCATAGGGGCGTATAAGCGTTGGTATATGCTCTTCTATAACCCGCAGCATATGCAGAAAGGGTTTGTCTTCATCAGATAGCTATTCTTCAAAACATTCTGTAATATCGAATGAG
>JAIRNP010000134.1 GCA_031258005.1 Treponema sp. | reverse complement strand
CGCCGGCGGCTCGCCCAGGCAAACCGTATACCAACGCAGGAACGGACATAGCTTGGGCAACATTTTCTATATGAGGCATCCATAGTTTTCGACAACATTTCAAAATGAGGCATTTCGGTTCGCAGGGGTACTTGGTTTCAAAACTCAAGGGGGAAAACGAATAGTAGGTAACGTGAGTTCGACTAGCCGAATATTCGTGAAGCTGAAAAAGCCTCAAGATATACCCGTTTATAATAGCTTCGCACGAATACTTTTACGTATACTGTAACTAGTGAGTGATAGTTTCATGCAGTGCTTTTTTATAATAGAGTTGTTCGAGAACCAACCGGGTTCTCGAACAAGCCCCATAATTAAGGATAGTAAGTGACGGAAGCCCTGGATCAAGAAACCGATAAAGATAAAAAACCCATACCCTTGTACCGGATAGTACATACAAGCATTGAAATTCTCGTCTTCATGGTTTTAGTAGCCATCACAACCCTGCTCTTACAACCCCTTCAGGAAATCATGCAGAACCGTATGATGGAACTCCGGAACAGCCTGATAAGCCGGCTGGAAGTGCTCATCGGGCGGAATATACGGTATGATACCTGGGGGCCTTCCCTTTTGGGAACCTTGGATATACGAAACATCCGCATCTATGGAGCGGATTCACTGCCCGTTATAAGCATTGCACGAGTCCGGATTTCCTATTCCCTCATCACCCTTATACGCGGGGGGATTCCCCAATCTATTCGTTCCATACAACTGGATAGACCCCTTATCGCCGTAGATATGCAGCGGGACGCGGATTTACTCGCGCTTTTTTCCGTTTTTACCGGGGAAAGCCCTATTTCCGTAAGCCTTGGGGAGGTACTGAACCAGCAGGCTCGGTTCCGGATAAAAAACGGGTCCTGTGAGGTTATCACCGGATCCGATCAGTATACCTTGCGTGGGCTTGGGCTTGAGGCTTCCTTTGAACAGGGGATGCTCTGGTTTCAGGGTCAATGGAACGCCGCGGCTGAGGTGGGCAGCCTGCTCCCGGAACCCCTCACCGCCCGGATGGACTGCCGGATTACCGGAACATACACCGGGGATTTTAAGGAGGGCAGCGCCAATCTGCAGTTGAGTTCCATTGCAGGAACCCTCGGTTCCAAGGAGCAAGGTTTCCGGATCCGTCCGCTGGCCTTTACCCTGGCCATGACGGAGCACGGGCTGGCCCTGAAAAAACGAGCGGATCCAGCGCCCTTTGACTTCGCCGCGGATTATGATTTCCGTTCCGGTGAGCTCTCCGGGGTCGTAGAATGCGAAGGGTTTTCTCCCCAAGCATTCCTTGCCCTGGAAGGCCCCTTGAAGGACTATACCCGGTGGCTGAACCTCAGCGCCTCAGGGAGGGCCTCCTTTGTGGCGGATACCCTACCAGGAACCCGGGGGATCCGGTATGACCTGAGCTTGGCAGGCCAGATTCCCCCGGATCTGCTGCCCCTGGGTAAGGGTTCATTCAGCATACAAGGCAGCGGTACGGGAACGGCCCTCACCTTTAGGACCCTCTCCTTGCAGTTTCCCCAAGGGCATCTGCAGTACCGGGGGAAACTCGGATTTACCCCCTTTGCTCCCCAGGGTCAGGTCTCTATTTCCAATCTCAGCTTTTCCGGGACCGATGCCATCGCGGGGGAAATCCAGGTCTTTACCCGGAATCGGGAAATCGGGTTTCAGGGAGCCGAGCTTACCTTTGGGTCGGCGCCTCTCGTATCGCTGCAGGGCTCAATCCTCTTGGAAGAGCAGGGGCTGAGACTTTCGGTATCCCTGGACCCTTTGGGGAATAAGGATGGGGAAGGGACCGGGGAGTCTCCTCGTGAAGCGGAAGCAGATGGAGCTTCTGCTGTACCCCATGCTGATGGGCAGGTATCCGCGGAAGGTTTTTGGGATTATGCGCCTCAGTATGGAGAGATACACCTGGTGCTCGATTCCTTTTCGGTAGCCGAGATCCTCGCAATGGTTCGACCCTTTCAAACCATACCGGCGGTGGCCGGTATGGCAGATCTGGTGGTATCCAATACCCAGGGGTCCCCACTTCCTATTGACCGTATCCGGGTAAGTACCGAAGCCTTTGTGGCTACTGATTTTAAGCGCTTCTCTTATCATGCCCCCCGTTTTATGGTTACCTATGCAGAACAGGGACCGGTCTTCACCGGGGTTATATCCGGTACAAACCAGTATGTGGAATGTACTGAAGCACAAATTCAACTCACCGCAGATCCGATTGCCCTATCGGGTTATGCGGACATGAGAAGCCGCGAAGGGGTGGCCTTCTCCCTGAGTGCCTCCTATAAGGATAGACCCTATCACCTGGAGGGGATGATCCTGGATCGGCATTCCATCAGCATTCAGGGTTCATACGGCCTCAAAGCCTATATCAGCATGACTGATTTTGGGGGTTATTCAGGGTATATTGAAGCGGAAAACATTCCCGTCCCCTACCGGGGACAGTTTGCCCGGCTCAGCCTGATGAGTTCTATCCGTTATGATACGCCGGACTTCTGGTATTTCGATTTGGATCGCCTGGAACTGGCGGATTTGAGTACTCCCCTCGCTCCCCGAATCGCCTTACGCATCACCGGTAGAGCGGATCAAAAGGGCGCGTCTTTCCCAGCAGTATTTTTTGATGATGGCCGGGGAGCCCTGAGCGGCAACCTGACCCTTGCGTGGGACCGGCATTTTTCCGAGATCTCCGGGGTCGTGCACATGGATACTGAGTCAGGGGAAGAACGGTATGATCTGGAAGCCCGTTTCAAGGATAAGCGGCTGCAACTGTACCTGGACGGTTCAAACATGCAAGTCCTGCGGTTTGTAGATAATCCCTATAATGTGGTGGCTTCCGGGGACCTCCGGGTTTCCTGGGATTCGATGGAGTCTTTTTCCGGGGAGGTACAGCTTGGTTCCCTTTCCGCGGTGATTGCCGATACACCGCTCCACATGAGCGGGTCTGGAAGGATTACCCCTGAAGTATTGACCCTCCGTACCATGGGTATCCAGTATGGAGAACTAAAACTCCAGATGCCCTTTTTTGAGATAAACCTCCCGGAACAACGGGCAGAAGGAGGAGCGCAGATCCAGATGCTTGTTCCGGGGAGAGATTTGGATATGTCCTTTACCGTAGGTATGGATTTTAAGCCTATTGATTCATGGTTCCGCATAGGCGAGGTAGCCAATGCCTTCACCGGGGTGATACATGTGGAGCAGGTTCGGTTTAATATCTTTCAGGAGAAGGCCCCTTTTGACTTTGTCTTTTCCCGGACCAATTCGGTTATATCCCTTTCAGGGGGTCCCCAGGATATGATCCGGGTACAGATTTCCGATAATGGCGATTTTTACGCCGGCCTTGCTAATCCCTCCCCGATTCGAGGGACCCTGGTGGGTACTATTGGCGCAAAAACCATTGATGTCCAGGCCCCTGATGTATATGTGGATCTCGCTGCCCTGGGCGCGCTTTTTCCTGAAGACATCCGGAAGATAGTCACGATTTCCGGGGGATTTGCAACTGCTTCGATACAGATATCCGGTTCCCTAGGGGATCCGGATTTTTTCGGGATTGCCCAGGGGCACAGTGTCCGGCTCCAGGTTCCCCAGTATATAACCCAAGATATCCGGCCCGTTCCTATTACCGTAGTCTTGCAGGGGAATGAAATGACCTTTGGCCCTATCCCCGCGGCAGTAGGTTCCGGCCAAGGTACGATTGCCGGCTGGTTCCAGTTTGCCCGGTGGATCCCGAGTACCTTTACCCTGACTATCCAGGTTCCTTCGGAAAGTCCCATTCCCTTTACGTATGACAGCCTGGGCATTGTTGTTCGGGGTGCTACCTGGGGAACCCTGAATCTATCCATGCAGGATTTTGTGTTTTCCGTCCAGGGGGACCTCGCGGCCCAGGATACGGAGATAACCGTGAATACGGAAAAACTCACCGCCGGATCCAATGGAATGGAACTCAGTACCCCCTTCATCACGTCGATTATTACGGATATCACCTTACATGCCGGTCGTAAGGTGGAATTTATATGGCCTACTAAGGAATTTCCCATTTTACAGGCCTATGCGGACCTGGGATCGAGTCTCCGTATCACCAGTGATTCTGTCACCAATCACTATGAGCTTACGGGAGATGTGCATCTGCGGAGTGGAGAAATATTCTATTTTGAACGGAGCTTTTATCTTCGAGAAGGACTCCTCTCGTTTAATGAAAATGAAGTGCAATTTGACCCCACTATCTCCGCCCGAGCGGAAGTCCGGGACCAGACGAGCGAAGGGCCGGTAACTATTTCTATGATAATTGATAACGCCCCCTTGCAGTCCTTCACCGCCCGGTTTGAATCTACCCCGCCCCTTTCTCAGATGGAAATTTTTTCCATGCTTGGTCAGTCTATAGTAGGAGCGCCTACCGAAGGGAGTGATAAGGTCCAATACGCCTTTCTTGCCTCTACTGCGGATATTCTCGCCCAGACCCAGCTATTCCGACACGTTCAACGGCGAATTCGAGATTTCCTTTTCCTGGATATGTTCTCGTTCCGTACCCAGCTTCTGCAGAATATCGTCTCCCAGTCTATTATGCGGCAAGATGATACCAATAGCAGTGTATTTGGTAACTCTTTTGATAATACCGCTGTTTTCTTAGGTAAATATATCGGACCCAATGTGTTTCTCCAGGTCATCACCTCCTTGCGCTATGATGAATATCGAAGAGATCTGGAAGTGCTTCGCCCCGGAGGGTTAAATATACAAGGATATACCATAGAACCGGATATTGGTATGGAATTACACGGCCCGTTGTTTGATATACGGGTGAATGTGGTTCCCCGGCATCCGGAAGCCATGTTTATCAATGATGTTTCCTGTACCTTGACGTGGCGGCGTTCGGTGTTTTCTTTGGGTGATCTGTTTAAGTGAGGGTCCCTGGGTTCTATGCGGTACTTTTGAGCGTTTGAAGGCCGCCCGCCTCAAAGGCGCTTCATTTGGACTAAAGTCCGGTGGACTAGTCTGCCAGAGCCCTCAGGTGGGTTTAATCGCAGCGTGATTTTCGGATATAATACATAAGGAGTGTACATGCGCGTAAGGGCGATAGTGGTTTTATGGGGGGTCCTTGTTTTTCCTGGGTTGTCCCAAGAGTCGGTTGAATGGTATCAGGGAAAACCTATCAAAGATATTATGTTTCAGGGTCTTAGACATGTCAGCGCCGCTGAGATGGAAGGGGTCGTAGAGTCCTACAAGGGTCAGACCTTTACCGACGATCTGTTCTGGGAACTGCAGGGGCGGCTCTATGCCCTGGAATATTTTGAGCTTATCACCCCCAGCGCGGTACCTGCCGATAGTTCCGGTACGGAGCTTATCATCCGGTTTACCGTTACTGAACGCCCCATCGTATCCAAGATCCAGTTTTTTGGGAATAATCATCTGCGGCGAAGCGAATTACGGGAGACGATTTCCTTAAAGGTCAACGAGGTGGTTAATCAGATCAAGCTGCAGGTCGATGAAAGAGCCCTTATCAATAAATACCTGGAAAAGGGGTTTCCCGATGTCAAGGTCCGTTCCGAAACCGAGGCAGGCAAGGATGCATCCATAATCGTGAACTTTTTTATTGAGGAAGGGGAAAAAATAGCCATTGAAGCCTTGCTTTTTGAGGGGAATTCGATTTTTTCAACCAGGACCCTCCGGGGACAGCTTTCCTTAAAGATCAAGGGCCTCCTCAACGACGGCGCGTTTCAGGAAGCAAAACTCATTGCCGACCGGAATACCCTTACCCAGTACTATCACGACCGGGGCTATATTGATGCGGCAGTTACCGATGTGGTCCAGACGACCCAAAAAGACGAAAAAGGTAATACCCTGATGACCATTACCTTCAGCATCTATGAGGGAAGGCAATACAGCTTCGGCGGGGTGAGTTTTACCGGAAACCATATTTTATCCACCGAGCAATTAGCCGCCCAGGTCTCTTCCAAACCCGGAACCGTGGTCAATGCCCGGCGGGTGGAGGCGGATCTCCAGCGGGTGGCGGATCTGTATTATGAAAACGGCTACATCTTTAATACCATAAACCGGGATGAACTGCGGGATACTGAACGAGGGATCATCACCTACCAACTCACCATTGTGGAACAGGGCCGGGCGCATATTGAAAATATCCTGATCAAGGGCAACAAAAAAACCAAGACTCAGGTCATACTCAGGGAGATTCCTTTGGAGAGCGGGGATGTTTTTTCTAAGACTAAGGTCATAGAGGGAGTACGCAATCTGTACAATCTGCAATACTTTTCTGTGGTGGCTCCTGAACCATCCCCAGGAAGCGCGGACAACCTGATGGACCTGGTTTTTACCGTGGAAGAACAACCCACCACGGATATTCAATTGGGCTTGACCTTTTCTGGAACCTCGGATCCCGACCAGTTCCCCGTGTCATTAGTGTTCAAATGGAACGACCGTAACTTTTTGGGCTATGGAAACATGGTCAGCGCTGAATTAAACGCATCCCCGGATACCCAGAGTATCGGCCTGGGATACACCCATCGATGGATCTTCGGGCTTCCCCTGTCCGGCAGCTTTGATCTTACCGTCCAGCATAGCAGCCGCCGGGCGGCTATGGATATGATGGCTCCCTATTTCAATGGGGATGAAACCTATGCCTATCCTGATGGATTTACCTCCTATGAGGACTATTACGATGCCAGTAAGATACCTCCTAATGAATTTCTTATGAACTATGATCAGTGGCGTACCTCTCTGGGTTTCTCTTCGGGATACCGTTTCAGTACCTTCTTGGGCAACCTGGGGATTGGCGGGGGGGTCCGTACGGGGTTTATTTTTAACTCCTACGATTCCCAGGCGTACCGGCCCTTTGATCCGGCCATCAGGAACCGGAATAACCTGTGGACCCCGGCCCATTCGGTTTGGACTAGTGTGTCTTTGGATCAGCGGGATATTTATTATGACCCTTCAAAAGGGTATTATGGGATTCAGCGGCTGGGCTACTATGGGATTTTCCCGATTGAACTGGAACATTATGTCAAATCTGATACCAAGGCAGAGTTTTTTCATACCCTCCTCAACCTGCCTGTGGGGGACACCTGGGCGTTCAAAGTGGTATTCGCCATTCATTCCGGGCTTTCATTCATATTCCCCCAGCCCTTCCGGGATGATCTGCCCATCGAAACGGTCAATATGCTTGCGGTGGACGGCATGTTCACCGGCCGGGGCTGGAGCAGCGAATATTACAATAAAGGCTTGGCCCTGTGGGAAAATTGGGCGGAACTCCGGATGCCCCTGGTTCCGGGGATCCTCGCCTGGGACTTGCTGTTTTTTGACGCCGCAGTGGTTAAAGAAAATCCCTGGGCGTTTTTTAACCGCTTGGGGATAGAGGATATGCGCTTTAGCCTCGGTTCAGGACTGCGGTTTACCATACCCCAGTTTCCCTTTAGGCTCAGTTTTGCCAAACGGTTCAAAGTGGTGGATGGAACGCCTCAGTGGCAGGAAGGGGGCATTGGGGGCTTGGATTTCGTGATTTCTTTTGTGTTGTCTACCTATTAAGGGTAAGGGCATTATGGAGGGACAGGGGGATAGCAAAATGAAACGCAGGAAAGGAATAAAAAAATGGGGGGTGGCTTTATTCCTCATCGGTTTAGTCGGGCAGCTTGATGCACAACAGCTCACCCGTTTTGCGGTGGTGGATCTTTCCCAGGTCTACATGGCATTTTTCCGGGATTCCCGGGCGGTCCGGGATTGGGAGGAGCGCAGCGCCCGGGTTCAGACCGAAATTGACCGGATGAGCCGGGAAATTCAGGACTTGAAAAACTCCCAGCTCAGCGCGGAAAACCGGGGAGATCGGGAACAGGCCCTTCGTTTTGAACATGAGGTATACCGGAAATCGGAATACCTGAAAGAGTATTATAACATAAAAACCGCTGAATTAGCGGATCAAAAGAGTAAACTTACCCAATCGGGTGCCTTTTTGAATCAAGTCAACAATGAGATCCGCCTTATTGCCGAAAGCGAAGGGTACAGCATGGTGCTCTCCTTAAAAGAGCATACGGGCATACTCTGGTATAGTCCCACCGTGGATATTACGGATAAACTCATTCAAAGCCTGCGTTCCAAGGTAGGCCGGTAAATACAGGAGGCAGGTAAAACCGCAGAGGGCCGGCAGGGATAATCCCAAGCCCTCCCAAGGAGGAGCTATCAGTTCTATCCAAACCAGTCCGATGCTGGAGCAATACAGGCGGATCAAAAGAGATCACCAGGGCGAGGTGCTCTTCTTTCGCCTCGGAGATTTTTATGAAATGTTTTCCGATGATGCCCTGGAAGTGTCTGCATTGCTTAATCTCACCCTCACCAGTCGCAATGGGCTTCCGATGTGCGGCGTTCCCTATCATGCGGCGAGGTCCTATATTGCCCGGCTCTTAAAACTCGGAAAAAAAATAGCGATTTGTGAACAAGTTGCGGAAGCTTCCAAAGGAAAGGCGTTAATTGATCGGCAAGTGGTCGAAGTCATCACTCCGGGGACCACCGTGGAAGAGGATTACCTGGACAAGGGGAGCCCCAACTATTTGGCGAGTCTTGCATTAACCGACAAAGATGACCTCTCCTTTGCCTATATAGACCTGTCTACCGGAGATTTTCATGTTACCTCTTTTCCCTTGAACGAGGGAGCGGAGCAGCTCCGTCAGGAACTGGAACGGCTCCAGATAAAAGAGATACTCCTCCAGGAGTCCCTCCTGGAAGAACATGGCGCTATTGAAGGGGCAGTGGCCGATAGAGCCGGCTTAGTGGTAAACCGCTGGGCGGATTGGCTCTTTGATCGGGATCGGAGCCGAAAACGGCTGGAAAAGCAGTTCGGCACCTCCAATCTCAAAGGCTTTGGACTGGGTGAAGAGATGCCTGAAATTATCGCTGCCGGGGCCTTGTTATATTACCTGGATGATACCGCTAAAACCCTTATCCCTCATGTACGGGCCATCAGGGTATACCGGGATACGGAATATGTGGGGATTGACGAATCCACCCAGCGTAATTTGGAACTCCTCAGAAATGTACGGGATGGGGATGTCCGGTTTTCCCTCTTTGAGGTGTTGGATGAGACACGGACTCCTATGGGACGGCGGCTGCTCAAACGCCGGCTCCTGCACCCGCTGCGGAACCTGCAGCTTATCAATAAACGGCTGGATATGGTGGAAACCATGTACCGGGATCAGCGGCGCTTGGGAGCTTTCCGGGAGCTTTTAGGGAGAAGCCCAGACCTGGAACGGCTCAGTTCCCGGCTTGCCATGGACCGGGCCCACGGCAAGGATATGGTAGCCATTAAGAACGCGCTGGTGCTGTTTCAGGCTATCCGAGAAGTCGAGGAAGAACTGACCTTCAACGACCTGCCCTTTACCTTCGAATCCGAGGAGGCTTCTTCCCTGGATGCCGCAGGATTTATCCGGCTCATGGAACTGCGGGACCTCTTGGAAGGGGGACTTGCAGAGGATCCTTCCATACTGCTCACCGAGGGCAACCTCATCCGTCCCGGGTACAGCCCGAAATTGGATACCCTCCTCAGGCTCAGGGATGACGGGCGGCAGCTTTTGGAGGAGTACTTGGAAGAAGAACGGGAAACTACGGGGATTCCCAGTCTCAAGATCCGGTATAATCGCCTCATTGGGTATTTCTTTGAGGTTACCAAGGCCCATCTTGCCAAGGTCCCTCCCCGGTTTATCCGGCGTCAAGGTATTGTGGCGGGAGAACGGTTCACCACCGACCGGCTTGCAGAGCTGGAATCAGCGATTAACGGCGCCTCTGAGAAGGTGATTGAGCTTGAAAAGAAGCTCTTCCTGGAATTACGGGATAAGGCTAAAGCCTGTTTGGAGGTCTTAGCCGCGGCAGGACGGCGTATCGCGGAATTGGACATTGCCCAATCATTGGCACGAGCAGCAACCATTCGGGGCTGGATACGACCGATAGTGGATGGGGAGAACCGGCTTAAGATCCTTGAGGGCCGCCACCCCGTAGTAGAAGCCCATGTACCCAATGGAGAATTCATCCCCAATGATATACTCCTGGACGGAGAGGGGATTTCCTTTGCCCTGATCACCGGTCCCAATATGGCGGGTAAGTCAACCTATCTCCGGCAAGCGGCGATGCTTACCATTATGGCGCAGATGGGTAGTTTTGTTCCGGCCCGGGAGGCCCTTATCGGTATGGTGGATCGGATTTACTGCCGGGTAGGGGCTTCAGATAACCTTGCCCGGGGAGAATCCACCTTTCTCGTAGAAATGAACGAGACCGCCTATATCCTGCATACGGCCACGGAACGGAGTTTAGTGATCATGGACGAGGTGGGCAGAGGAACCGGAACCAATGACGGCCTTTCCATTGCCTGGGCGGTGAGTGAAGAATTGCTGGACCATATCCAATGCAGAACCCTGTTTGCCACCCATTTTCATGAACTCTCCCGGATATCCCACAAACGGATGGCGAACCGTTCTATGGAAGTGCTGGATCAAGGAGGGGAGATTATCTTTTTGCGGAAACTCAAAGAAGGACCGGCAGCAGAATCCTACGGACTGCATGTGGCCCGTCTTGCAGGCTTGCATGAACGGGTTCTCCACCGGGCAAACTGTATCCTGGAGCGCTTGGAAGAAAGCGGTAAAGCCTTGCAGGAAGTCTTGCCCCAGGGAGAGGATCCGAGTCTTACATCGTCTCTGAACCCCCTTCCGGGAGCGCCAGAGGAGTCTCCTCATACCGGGCTTGACAGGGCCAAGGTACTACAATTGATTGAGCAGCTTGTTGAGCTTGATCCGGATCGGATAAGTCCTCTTGAAGCCTTGGGTTTGATCCATACCTGGAAACAGTGGTTTACAGGAGCCCTGGTTCCTCGGAGTCCCCATAAGGTTCGGCGGACGGTTCCGGCAGAACAAGGGCCCTCCCTCTTTGAATCGTTTTAAACCATGCTACGGATTATACGGGCAAGCAGCCTTCCGCAGCGCCTGAGGTAATACTTCCGGTTTCCCGGCTTTTAACTCGGATCTCCAGGTTCAGAACCCCGGTAATTCCCCTCAGAGCCGGATTCATCCTGTAGGGAACAGATCGGGGTTATTAAGCGCAAATCCGCCGCTTACCCCGGCTGAATCGAGGGCCCTTTGCTAGGGGCTTCCTGGTATGGTATACTCTCTATATAGTAGAGTTGTTTCAAAATCATCTTAACGGTACGTTGGAATTATGAAAGATCCTTGGCTTTTTAAACCCCTGGACTTTGGGGCCATAGGTTTAGCCCTCAGTATTACCCTGGTGACAACCGTCTACCTCTATGCCCGAAGGGAAGCAGAACCCAGAATCCTCATTACCGGGGAAGGGGAACAGTGGATCTTTCCCCAGGACGCGAAGGAACTCGTTACGGTGCCGGGCCCCCTGGGGGATACGGTGGTGAAATTGGAAGATGGTAAAGCCCGGGTCCTTTCATCCCCCTGTACGAATCAGACTTGTGTGGCGGCTGGCGCCATTAGAGGTCATGGACAATGGATAGCCTGTTTACCGAACAAGGTACTGGTGTCTATAGGAACGAGGGGTACCGACGGAGCAGCGGATGAATCCCGGGATGGGGGAATTGATGGCGCAGCCTGGTAAGCGGGAAGAAGCCACTGCCGCGCTTTTGGGAGGGTTCTGTCTCTTTTTATCTACCCTCGAGTATCTGATTCCTAAACCCCTTCCCTTCATGCGGCTCGGCCTTGCTAATGTGCCCCTTATGCTGGCATTGGATATAGTGGGCTTAAAATACGTGGTCCTCCTCGTGTTCATCAAGGTGTTGGGTCAGGCAATCATCACGGGAACCCTGGTTTCATATATATGTTTATTTTCCCTGGCCGGTACCTGTTCCGCGGCAACCACGATGTACCTCTTACGGCGGCTTCTCAGCCCAAAACGTATGAGCTTCATAGGCGTCAGCGTCATAGGAGCCTTGTTCTCCAATGGAGCGCAACTGATCCTGGCCCGGTTTTTCATTTTTGGATCCGGGATCGCCTTGCTGGTTCCCCCCTTTCTGATTGCCGGGATCCTTACCAGTATTAGCCTGGGGATCTTCTGCGAAACCTTTATTTCCCGCTCCCGCTGGTATCACCAGCAGATCCGGCCTGTTTTATGAAGACCCCCGATACATTCCCCGGAAGATCCTGGGAGAAGGAGGTGAGGAGCGGTGATCTTTTCCTCGCGGGGCTGTTCATGATGGCTGCTTTTTTGGTGAATCCTTCTACGCTCCTCAGGGTGGTCCAGTTTTTGCTTTTTTGGTTTTATGCCTATTGGAGAGGTAAGCGGAACAGCCCCGTGATCACCCTGTCGGTCATGGGGGGTATTGTACTCTTTAACCTGTTAGTACCCTACGGCAGGGTCCTGGCCGCATTCGGCGTCTTCCGCATTACCCAAGGGGCCCTCCTAGGGGGGCTGCATAAGGCCCTTACCTTAGAGGGGCTCATCCTGCTCTCCAGGGCTTCCATTCGTGCAGATCTGTGTTTACCCGGCTTCTTTGGTTCCCTCCTGGGGGAGTCCTTCCGTATCTTTGAAAGGATTACCCAGAGAAAAGCCGTGATCACCCGGCAACATTTTATCGAGGGGATAGACCAGTTGATGTTGGAATTAAGCGCAGAACAGGCCTTACGCACGGAACAGCGAGGCGGCTCTAGTGCAAAACCCCGGAGAACCCCGGCAGGGATGCTCCTCTTAGGAGGGGCCATCGTACCGATCTGGGGACTTACCCTCTTGGGCTTGAGGTTCGGTCCTATCAGGTAACGTACATGAGTGCCTCTCCGTATATGCCCCCCAAAAAATCCTAGCGGAGATCCGTGAGGGGCATATTGCTGAGGAACAATATTTCAGGACGGTATTCAAAATGCATGGTATCGTAAAAGAACCATTTCCCTCCCCAGATAAACCCATAGGCTTCAAAGACCTTAATAACCGCATCCGGCGGGTGAAAACGCTTTTCGTAAGGAACAGACCACCATTCACTGGTAGTCCGAGCCGTCCAGAGCCAATAGGTTGCCAAACTGCTGGACTTGGGTAACAGGTCCAGGGCGGCTCCGTAGGCATGAAAACTTCTGCTTTCAGAATCCGCGATATTCCGCCAATTCCACCCGGAAATAGAAGCAATACCGTTGATCCATTGCCGTACCTGGGGATTAGTCCGAGCCTCCCGGTAGATCCGCTCTTCCACGAGGGCGAGCTCTTCTAATATGGCGTAATGGACCAGCACATTATGGCCCAGAAACCGTATGGTCTTTACCCGTTCATAGGCGCTTTCTTTGGTAGACGCCCTCCAGAGGGCATCATAAAAATGCAGGGACCGTTTCGGCGGGTGCAGACGCCGCCGGTCCGCTTGGCTTTTCAAGCGGGCGGTTTCTTCTGGCCCTGGGGGTGTCCAAGGGGGTAATTCCTCGGCGTATTGATAAAAAGGCTGCGGGTCATATTCTGAGACCCGAGTCCGCAGATCTTCCGGGAGGAGCCTGCCTTGGGCATAATAATAAAAAACCCCTCGGATGGATACGGCCCAGTCACCGTTCTGATAGACTGCCGGTCCAATCCGGTCAGGATAGGCCGCGGCAAGAGCCTTCATGACCTGTTCACCTCGAGGGGGTTCGGCCACTAATTCTTGGGTATGCTCTTGCGGTACTTCTCCTGAAGCTGCGTGAACCAGGTCTTCAAACTGTATCAAGGTTTGTACTCCTTCGGTTTCCACCGAGTCTTTGGACTGGGGCATCTGGGGTTGCTGTATGGTTCCCAGGCCGAAACTTCCTGCCCCTATACCGAGGAGGAGCAAACAGGCAATCATCAACGGATACATTCTAACCATAAGCATCCTTATCTATACATATAATACCCCAAGGTTCATACCAAGCCTGAAGACAACATGTTTAGTATAGTATAGGAGTCGAACATGAGTATACCCCTAGGGAAATAAACTTGAACCACAAAAATTTTGTTAGTGTCAGACACTTTTTGATAAAATAATCTAAAAAGCAGAAGTAATTCTCATGCCAAACTCTTATTACACGTATGAGAAGTTTGCGCATACTCCAGAACGGAGCAACCTACCATGTCACG
>JAIRNP010000132.1 GCA_031258005.1 Treponema sp. | reverse complement strand
GCTTCTTCTACGACAGGGTCTGTTTCTTGGGTATTCATTGGTATCCCCTCCCTTGGGATGTCCTTAGTATACCCTGCTTTCCTCTGTTAGTCTGCCCCGAAAAAGAAGTTGCACCCTATGCTCCTTCTGCGCCTTTGCGGTTAATTTCTTTATACATGGGTTTTTAGGGGAGTCATCGGCTTGGTGCTTTCCCGGCGGTTTACCCCCGTAAAAAAAGACCCCCCCGGAACAGAACGCTCCGGAGGGGCGGGGCTTATGGAGCCCTGGAACAAGGCAGGATTACTGCCAAAACCATCGGCAACTGGGGCTGACACTCCTCACTTTAATCGTCGAGAGTCACACTATCCTCGACCGTCTCACTCGTGTTGGAGAGTTCCTTGCCGCCGCTTGTTTTAACCACAAAGCGGTAGACATAGCTTGTACCACCCTTCAGCTCTTTGTCGTCCTTGTAGACAGGCTGGTCTTGGCTGTTATTCTCATTCTTGAGGGAGAAGCTCTCCTTGAGGGAGGTAAAGTTCCCCGCCGCGACTACTGTCTGACTCTGGCCGCTACCGGTAGTAATACCTACGGCCCGGTAGATATCCACCACCAGGTCATTGTCATACACATCCTGACTCTCCTCTTGGACCTTAATGGTAACGTTTACGGCCTTGGTGGTACTAGACGTTTCATCCTCTTCAGCCGAAATTGTCGCCTCCACCGAGTCGATAAAGGGATAATCACTGAACTCCTTAGTTACCGTTTTAATTCCCGCACCGCTGAGGCGGTAGATGTAGGCGCTCCTGATGTCCGGCTTATCCACCACGATGTAGTGGTTGTTGACGGGCGTACCTGTTATGGGAACAATCGTAAACTCTCCAGTGGCTACTACGACATTCTCCGAACCACTCGACGACTCCTCCGGAATCACGGTAGCGGGGGCCCGTTCCAGTTTGTAAGTCTCTTTTCCGGTTTGAGCATAGAGGGCATAGAGATACCCCTTGGTGCTGTCCAAGTCAGTATCCAATACCTTTACCTTTATTTCCACCCCTGTATCAGTACTACCTCCATTATTTCCATCAGCAGAGGACTGAACTTGGGTCCCGGTTACCGCTACCCAGTCGCCGACCACCTCTACCGTGGCGCGCCAGCTGGAGGAACACGCCCCATCATCGGTAAGCCCGTTAGCTTCAATCCACCAGAGCTTATACACCGTATCCGTCGGTGCTCCAGCCCCCGGACTAAAGGTTATGACAGCGCTGGTTCCGGTACGCTTTATTTCGTTACCTTCCGTGAACGAAGGGGCCTTCAGCGTCAGGGCATACGGGCCTAATACCTTGGTGATTTCCACGGGTTTGTAGTATAAGCCATCCCCCAGGCCCACCGTGATCCGCAGGGTATTGGTTCCCCCAAAGAGGGGGGTCTTGTAGTACTTGGTAATGTCCCAGCCCTCTCTATCAGGATACACATCATTCCACCAATTAGAAGTAGCAGGCATATCCAGCGTGAGGGCCTGACCCAGATCGTACTTCACCTTATACCAAAAGGCCGGGTTATAGTTCGGCCAGGTGATGAGTAAACAATCCTCAATCCGGTCTTCTTCTATGGAGGTCTCCGTCAATATTTCGGTGGCAGGATCCAGGACCAGCTCCGTTATCTTCGTCTCCCGTAGGGGGATGTTCGCGGTAACCTGGGCGCTGGAAGCCCCGTCGTTAATGAGGGTACCACCCCCACCACTCTCGGTGCTGCTAAGCTCAACGGCCCGTGTAACGCTGCTCTGGGCGCTGTTGGCGGTTACATAGTAGGTGTACTCTACCTCATGGTCCAACTGGTTCTTAAACCCGACCACGTCCAGATAGGAAAATGATGCTTTTGCAGTCTCTTGGGTGGCCGTGGTCTTGAGCAGGACGAGGGCGTCAGAGCCGTCGCTCCGCTGGCGGTACACGGAGTAGGACTTCGCGTCTTTGACAAATGACCAGGTGATAAGATTAGCCCCGGGATAGGCTTTGGCAGTAACCTGTGCCGGCCCGCTTATGCTCAACGCTTCCTCGGCGGTGGTTACATGGGAGGGATTAACCGGACTTTCACAGGCGACAAAAATTACAGCTGCGGCTGCCAGGGCCGTAAGACCCGCAGCCGCAGTGCTCGACCGCAGTGCGTGCTATCAGAGTTCCGTTCATGGTAACTCCTTCAACTGTTCCGCCTCCGATGAGGCGGACGGATAGGGGGGGAAACCCAGGTGTAAGTTCCCTGCAACGCAGTTAGGACTTTCACCCCAGGTAAGGGGACCTACGATATTGACCCTCACCTGCTGTTAATTAATATAGCACGTTTTTATAAAAAAACACAAATAATTTTAGAAAATACTTCAGAATATTAAAAAAAATGCCCTTTTCTCGGATCTTCAGTTTTTGATGAGGCGCCGGGGAAAAGTGCTGGAACCATGAGGGACCGGACCAAGGGGCTGCTCCTTCCTTACAAACCGGCTTGCTCCAACAGGGTATGATCCTGCAGGAGTTCCCGGGTCTGACCCTCCGCAAACACCCTGCCTCCCTTCAAGAGCATAGTCCGAGGACAGAGGGCCTGCGCCAGTTCCAGATCATGGGTAGCCACCAGCATGGTCTGAGGCAACCCTGCGAGGATGGAGATGAGGGTCCGCCGGGAACGGGGATCCAGAAAAGCAGAGGGTTCATCCAAGAGGAGCACAGAAGGCTCCATCACCAGAACCCCGGCCAGGGCGGCAAGCCGTTTCTCGCCTCCTGAAAGTTTGTGGGACAGCCGGTTTTTAAGATGACCGATACCCAGTTGCGCTAAGACCGTGGTGATCCGTGTTTCAACGGTCTTTTCATCAAACCCATAATTCCGCAGCCCAAAACCAATATCATCTACCAGGGTAGGCATAAAGAGCTGATTATCAGGATCCTGAAATACCATCCCTGCCAACTGCCGCAGCTCGGGGAGCCGTTTCCGGCTCATGGGGACGCCCCCGAGGATGATCGATCCTCCCCGGGGTGTAATGACCCCAACGAGGGTAAGGAGCAAGGTAGATTTTCCTGCACCATTGGCCCCAATCAAGGCCACCCGCTCTGCGGGTTCCAGGGAAAAGCTGATATCCTGTAACACCAGGGGGTCTGCGGGACCGTATTGTACGGTCAGGTTCTTTACCTGCAGCATCATAAACCGGAAACCACGCCTATCCTATGAGGCGTCCCAAAAACACACTGAGGTTGAAGAAACGCAATACCCCCAGGGCGATACCCAGCCCCAGGGTATACCCATAATCCACCGGGCGAAACCGCCGGGGCTCCTTTTTCCGGTACTTCCCGTCAAAGCCCCGGCATTGCATGGCATGATACACCCGTTCCGCCCGGTCAAAACTCCGCAAGATGAGTTGTCCGAGAAAAGAACCCATATCCTGCATCTTGATGCCTTTTTGCGCCGGGGTACGCAGGCTATAGGCGGTAACCATAGCGGCCGCCTCTCCCAGCAGCACCGAGATATACCGGTAGGTCATAAGCAACTGCAGGTTCAGTATTTTAGGCAGCCCGAGCCTCGTGAGCTGCCCGCTGATTTCAAAGAACGGAGTAGTAGCTATAAGGAGTAATACCCCCAAGACGGTAAGGAACGTTTTCAGCAATATGGAAACCAAAGACACCATACCGGCGCTTACCCCCCACGGGCCAAGATACAACGCGGTTTCAGGGAGCAAAAACACGTTGCTTATACCCCCCATAAGGGCAAAGGGTAATGCGGCAAGGAGCCTCCCCAAGAGGGGCTTGTAGGGAGTCCCGGAAAGGGACATGAGGACCGCAGGATACAAGAGAAAGGCTATGAGTCCGCTCATCTGGGAGGAAGGGAAGGAAATTACCGTTACCACATACCCGCAGGTGGTAAGGAGCTTTGCCCGGGGGTGCAAGCGATGAATCGGGGAAGTCCCCAGGGCAAGCCCTTCCAGGGTATCCATCCCTGCCGCGGCCCTATACAGGTTCATGGCCTAGGTGGTCTTTCGGGCTGCCCGGATGATATATCCGATGCCCCCGGCTAAAACAACGGTGATAATACTCCCCAGGATACCTGCGGTAGTAGTCCCCAGGGGAGAACCCGCTTCATCCCCGGAAAAACTATAATCCGGCATGAAAGCCGTGGTCTCTACCACGGAGGCGGCGGTCTCATACACTGATCCTTCCCGCTCAAGCTCAGCGGTCCCCGCGACTTTTTCCATGGACCATTCAAGCCCGTCGGGGTATGCAGAGGCAAAGAGGGAGAGGAGCCCTCCCACCAGGACCGTGAGGACCAGGAAACTTATCAGAATCTTGGTCGTGGGAAGACCCTGGGGAATAGGAGCGTCTTCCACCGCACTGTCCAGGAGTTCAGGCCGTACGCGGTGAACATAACAGAGGACCCCGGCGGTAACGATCCCTTCCACCAAACCGATGGCCAGATGAATAGGCTGCATCAATACCAGAAAAGCCCCAAAGGGCAATTCGGTTATACCGGAAAGGAGGGTCTCCAGGACCACCCCAAAGGCCCCGAGCTGCAAGCCAATGACCACCGCGGCTATGGAGGCGATGATAATATACTGAGGCGCCGTATTGGGTTTACCGGTTTTTCCTTTTTTCATATTTTTCATGTTTTTCATAAGGGGTTTAAAAATAAGCTGAAAGGCCAGGAAACAGGAGGTAACCCCCATATTAAAGACATTGCAGCCATAGGCTAAAAGGCCCCCGTCGGCAAAAAAGAGGCATTGGATTAAGAGTACCGACGCCAAGGTAAGCAAGGCCGGGAAAGGCCCCAGGAGGGCCGCTAAGAGAATGCCCCCACCGATATGACCGGATGAACCGGTACCGGGGATGGTGAAGTTGATCATCTGCCCCGCGAATACCAGGGCTCCCATGACACCCATCATGGGGATCTTCTTTTCATTCACGGTATCTCCCGTCATTCTTTTTACCCCATAGGCGATGGCCAGGGCGCTCACCCCGGTCATCACCCCGCCTACTGCCGGTGAAAGTAAGGCATCTGCCATGTGCATAGTATGCGCTCCTTAATAAAATAAATTCCTTCACCCAAAAAAGAGAAGGATGCGGCTTTTCACCTATCCGATGGTGAAACAGCCTTTAGGTTATAGAAAAATAGAACCATGCAAAAAAGCCATGAAGACCCGCTTGTCTCATCCCAAGCGCCAGCCTTCATGGCTTTTTATTGATAAACAGGAAAAACAAAACTTCCGACTCATCCCAATTCCCAACCTTCATGATTGAGAATGAAATCAGTATACCCGCTTTATTCCATACTGTCAAGCCGCTGTCGCTGAAATTGGCGTTCATTCGCGGATTCCGTCGAACTCACGGTAGGTAATGAGGAATGTCCCCTATCTTTAGGTGGGGACAGGTTTCAAGATATCTTGCTTACTGAAGTCATCCCAGTTAAGAACGCGAACTACCTGTTTAGCGCCTTCAGCGTTGAACGCTATCGTTCCAGGGAGTATAACCATGTCGTTGGAATTTCGGTTCAATTCGCGAATAGATAAAAATTTCTTACCTGCTGCCGCCCGAGCGAGTTCAGCTAACACGCGCTTAGACGGGTCTGCTTTAATCACTGAAGCGAATTCTCTTAGCGCGACGGTTTTTATCGGAAAGTGCAGTCCCCCGGGAGAAGACAGTATTAAAAAATTTCCCTTCCCAAAGAATTCGAGGAACATCTTTCTTATGCTGTCTGCGTATTCGTAGGATTCTTGGTTGTACATCCCCCTTTCAAAGTCAACCTCGTAATCCGTCCACAGTTTTTCGGAAGAAGCCCTCGCGTACAGACCTAGGGTAGCGTCAAAGAGCCTCCTGATCTTGTGGTATGCAACATCCAATGCTTCAGGGGACCCCTTCAAAGCGGCGTTTAGTAACTCATCATTGCATTCTGCTACCAATTGACGTTGCTCAGCGATGACTTTTCGGACGGACGTCGCGTTCAAGTTCCAATAGATCCGTAAGCACCTGTCTGGGTAAGGGACACCGGCCTTGGTGAGCAGCCCCCAACGGTTCATTTCCTTAGACCGTATCTTCGCGAGGAAACGGGGGAAGTCGTTCGTCCTGATGATGGTCTTTTCTATCATTTCAGACCTACCGAGTTCAAACACTTCCCGTTCTTTCACCGAAAGCAGCTTGTTCCTCGCGGAGACGGAAAAGAAGAGCACTTGGTCTTTTTCTACCCGTGGAACAGCGTATAGCCAAAAGCGATAGATTTCTTCTGGGGAGTCGATGAATGTATAAACCGGAGAGGTGCCATAAGCATTGTCCAAGGGTATAGTATGGAACCCCATGTCTACACTGGTCCCGTCTTCCCGCTTAAAGGTTCCCCCGTTCCAGCCGTCCCTGCTCTTTCCCGGTTCTTCTAACATAATGCGGTGAACTTCTCCTCGTTGCGTGAATGGACTTGTTCAACAACCCGGTTGGTTGTTGAACTTAGTTGAGCTGGTTCGGAAACGTGAGGTTTCCGAACAACCCTATTCTACCTTAAATTTCGATACTTCCTTCACCAATATGTCAATGGTATCTTTGTTGTGTCCGCTCAGTTCGTTCA
>JAIRNP010000130.1 GCA_031258005.1 Treponema sp. | reverse complement strand
GCTTCTTCTACGACAGGGTCTGTTTCTTGGGTATTCATTGGTATCCCCTCCCTTGGGATGTCCTTAGTATACCCTGCTTTCCTCTGTTAGTCTGCCCCGAAAAAGAAGTTGCACCCTATAGCAATTTACCGGATAAAGACAGGCCGTAAGGATGTACCTATTGTTAGAACTAACAAGGCAGGTATACTACACCTATGCGGAATAAGCTTACCAAAGAATTAGCCGTCTGTGGTTTTAACGCGGTCTCAGCCTTGGGGGAATTGCACCCGAAAACCATTAACCGTTTTTTTCTCCGGGATGATCGGCTTTCAGTATTTGCCCCACTATGTAAACACCTGGCTCAGCGGAAACGGCCCTATAAGATCTGCGATAATGAGGAACTGGAACGGATCTGCAAGAGTACACATCACCAGGGAGTGGTGGCTATGATCGAGGAGCCTCAGATACCGGCGGCGAATAGAGAGGACTTAGATTCCTGGGCCAGGGAAGGGAAAACCGGCCTCGTCTTACACGATCTGGGGAATGATCATAATCTGGGGGCCATAGTCCGATCCGCGGCCTTCTTTGATGCCCATGGTATCGTGCTTTCTGGAACCGCCCCCGAGGCCCTGGTGAGTACCAGCGCCTACCGGGTTGCCGAGGGAGGAATGGAGCATGTGGTATTCAGGTGTGTGTACGATACCATGGGGTTTCTCAAGGCCGCTTCCAGGGTACTCATCACCATAGGGGCGGATATCAGAGCCCGGCAGCGGATCCAGGATTTGCCTGCCATCATCCGGGACCGGATGCACCTTCTCCAGGCTTCAAGGACAAACCCCACAGGGGTTCTGCGGCCGGGCATAGCGCTCGTGGTGGGTAATGAAGAAACCGGTCTCCCCCAGGAGGTAAAAGACCTCTGTTCGGTCCTGGTCCGTATTCCGGGAACCGGTGTCTTGGAGAGCCTTAATGTGGCCCAAGCAGCAACCCTTTTCCTCCATACCCTTTATCAAGGCTAACGTTTTGGGTGAGCCGGTAAAGGGTATGGTCGCACCAGAACGTATAATTGATTCCGGATCTGAAATTTAGTCATTGATTTATCATTCCCTGCCGATAGAATAATTATGAAACGAATTATTGCAATAATGATAACCGGTTTAGGGTGCGCCATCCTCTGTATAGCCCAGACTCAGCCTGCAAATACCGGGTACCGGCAGGAAGGGATTGCGTCATATTATGGAGATGAATACAACGGCTTAAATACGGCATCGGGAGAAAAATATGATTCCACGAAATTCACCGCCGCCCATCCGACCCTGCCCTTTGGTACTATTCTTACGGTTACCAATACCCAAAATAACAAGCAGGTGATTGTACGGGTTAATGACCGGGGACCTTCTAAGCCGGTCCGGATCATTGATGTTTCCAAGGCAGCAGCGGAACAGTTGGATATGCTGATCACCGGAACCGCTCCGGTGATAATAGAAGAGCATATCCCCTCTTCACCGACCTCGCCATCTTCTCTGGCGAGTCCGGGTATACTTCCGAGTCAAACCACACCGCCGGGCCCCCAAAATACCAGTACCCCGAGTGAGAACCTTGTTTTGCCTTATGTACCGACAGGCTATAGTATCGCCGCGGAGATTAAACCCAGTATACCCCCTACAGGAACGGGTAAACGGTACCGTATTCAGGTTGGGGCGTATAAAATCGTCCGTAATGCGATAGATGTGTTTGATAAGCTGAAAAATACCGGTCTCAATCCTGCCTATGAAAGAAATGGTGACTACTATCGAGTTGTACTTGCAGGGATCAATGCAGATGATGTACAATTAGTAGCGGAGAAACTTGGTATTGCAGGATTCCGCGAAGCCTTGATTCGGGAAGAGCCTGCGGTAAGCAATGAATAAACAAATACTTCCGGGGCTCTGAAGGGCCACCGGAAGGCTTATCTCGATACTAAGGACCTTTCCAGGATGAACTATCTGGTCTCAGACCTTATTAAAGCTATGGGTCCCAGGGAAATGGGAAACCCGGCGAATCCCTTATGGATAGGTTATTACTCTTTCCTATCTTTACATTGTTTACAATCTTTAGCAGTCCAATTCGCTACACAATCATCGCACAGGGAACATTGCTTGCAATCGCCATATTTAACGTTTTCTTCTAAAATAATTTTTCCACAATTCTCGCAGGCTACGTCAGCCATAGTATACTCCTCCCGCCTCATGAAAGAGGCTTTTTCAAAACCTGGTTAGTTTTGAAAAAACCTCTATAGGTTGAAGCTGTTCCAAAACTGAAGTTTTGGAACAGGCTCGGTTACTTATTATTCTATTGTATAGAATACCGGTTTTCTAGATTGCTCGTCAAGGGACATGTAAGAAGGAACAGTTTTATTTGTCCTCGGGTTCAACCGTCCTTTTCCAAACGACCCACTGCCATTGAGCAATTGCTTATCTTTACCGTACAGGAAAGATTGTACACCCCGCAACAGAAATCTTCGGTATCCCGGTTCCCTTTTATTTGACCGAATACCCTTTCAACTTCAACAGATCGTTGTTTCCGTAAATCCTCATATTTTTCCAGGGCTTTCCGGGACGTGGCTTTTGCCTTGACAAGGATGACAATACCCCGGGAGTATGCTACGCTGAAGCATCCCTTTGTAAGGAGTAGTATGACGAACCGCGTTGCAGAAGAATCCCTGGGGCTTACCCTGCTTAAAGTAGCCGCCAATCCAACACTGAGGAGCGCGGGAATCCGGTGCATTAAATCCATCTTTTACCATTTCTTCTTTCTCCAGTACAAAGCCGCCCTCTTTCCCGGATTGATTCCCCTTACCTCCGTGGATCATCCCTTGGATGCCGCGATACCCTTTAGCCCCCGGTGGGTAACGCGGTATCTTGACTTTGTCGCGTTTTGGGTACGGCTCATCGGGTTTCTGCTGCGGACCTACCCCCGAAAGGGGGTTGGTCCGGTCCTGGATTTTATTGATTCCATGGGCCGGCTCTATGCCTATGCCGCTCAGGTGTATACTCAAAACCTGTCTACCACAAACCGGCCCCGGTATCTTACCCATCCTCGGTTTCTCCTCATCCATGCCGCGGATCCCCACCTTATGTGCATCCCCAGTCTCCATGTGATGGTGGTCATCAGGACCTACACTGCTTTTCAGGCCATTATCCGTTCCTTAGGGGATACCGAGCGGTTTGCCCCTCAGCTTGAAGAAATCAAACAAGGGGCGGTGACTATTACCGAGGCCCTGCTGTATGTGAAGCAGCACAGTATCAATTGCGTCGCCGCAGCCATGTATACGATGACCTGTTTTGATAAGACCCTCTTTTCCCCGGAAGAGGCGAATGACTTTGTTTCCCGCCTTTTCAGGCATACCCAGAGCCCCACGCCTCAGGATAGGACCCGCATCAGGAACTATATCAGGGAACAGTATCGGGGTTTTCTCGCTGAGGCGCAAGGAGCTGCCTCCTGGGAAGAGCCGCTTTTGAGGTTTCTCCGTTCCCCCTCGTAAGGGTTTCTCACCCT
The DNA here is from genome assembly GCA_031258005.1 of Treponema sp. Classification (GTDB taxonomy): domain Bacteria; phylum Spirochaetota; class Spirochaetia; order Treponematales; family Breznakiellaceae; genus JAIRLU01. Next base: position 4,557 of record JAIRNP010000130.1, on the reverse strand, counting down.
ATCCTTCATGCAGCGCCGGATGCAAGAAGGCCCTCAAGCTGCAAGCGGACAGCCTGGATAAATTCCTGGCTGCTCAGGATGACCGGGTGAATCCCCGCGCAAAGCCCCCCTATATCCTGGGTCATCTTCCCGGATTCAAGCACCGTTCGAGATGCCTTTTCCAGGGCATTGGCAAAGGTGATGAGCGGCTCGGTCCGGTCCAGGTCCCCCCGTTTCCGTAAAGCCCCGGTCCAGGCAAAAATGGTTGCCGTCGGGTTGGTCGAAGTCTCTTCGCCATGCAGATGCCGGTAATAGTGCCGGGTAACGGTCCCGTGGGCTGCCTCGTATTCGTAATTACCCCCAGGGCTGACCAGCACACTGGTCATCATTCCCAGGGAACCAAAAACACTGGACACCATATCGCTCAGGACATCTCCGTCGTAGTTCTTGCAGGCCCAGACAAAGCCCCCGGCAGAACGGAGGGCCCGGGCAATTGCATCATCGATCAAGGTATAGCGGTAGGTGATACCCGAAGCGGTGAAGGAATCTTGATATGCGGTCTCAAAGGTCTGCTGAAAGATATCTTTAAAGGTGCGGTCGTATTGTGTGGAGATCGTATCTTTAGCGGCGAACCACAGGTCCTGCTGTTTGTCTAGGGCATAGCGGAAACAGGCATGGGCAAAGGCCCGTATGGAACTATCCTTGTTGTGAATACCCTGCAGGACCCCGGGGCCCTCAAAGTCGCAGATCCGTTCCTGCCAGGTCTTACCCTGGGTATCGGTGAAGACCAGCGTTGCGGTTCCCGCAGCAGGCACCCGGTATTCCACCCCTTTGTAGATATCCCCATAGGCATGCCGGGCAATGGTGATGGGCTTTATCCAGGTGGGGACCACCGGTTTAATACAGTTCACCAGAATCGGTTCCCGGAACACCGTACCATCTAGGAGCGCCCGTATGGTGGCATTCGGGCTTTTCCATAAATGGGTGAGGTGGTATTCTTCCATCCGCGCGGTATTCGGGGTGATGGTCGCACACTTAACCCCCACCTGGTGCCGCAGGATCCCCTTCCCCGCATCAACCGTAACCTGATCCCCGGTTTCCTCCCGATGGGGGAGGCTGAGATCGTAATACTCGGTCTTCAGATCGATAAAGGGATAGATCAAGGTTTCTTTGATCCAGCCCCAGAGGATCCGGGTCATCTCATCCCCGTCCATTTCCACAATGGGCTTGAGCATGGTGATCTTAGCCATAACAGCGCTCCTTGTTTTTGGCAGCGTAGTAGTTCATCAAGCAGCCACAGCAGATGATGTCCCGTTCTTCCGAAGTGAGCTCCCCTATACGCACCGTTATATCGGTCCACGCTCCTCGGGTATTTAGTTTCGCAGGAAAGAGCGATTCCTTGGCTTGCAGCCGGGATCGTACCTGGGGCACATAGAGCCAGTCCCCGATCTGGCCCGTAAAATCTTCGGTATGATCCAGGGTAAAAGGCAGGATCCCCCAATTAATCAGATTTGAACGGTACCGCTTGGTGGCATATTCATACGCCAGGTTGGCAAGTCCTCCTAAGACCCGCTGACAGGAGACGGCCTGTTCTCGGGCAGAGCCATCCCCGGGTTTCCGGGCAAAGATAAGCGAACCTATATGCAGGCTTTCGAGGGAAACCCCCTGCTCCAGTTGGGGGAGGAGGTCTTCGAGTTCAGCCGGGATTATCCCCTGTTGCCGCTTCGCTTCTAGGGCGCGAATCCCTTGAGCCCGTTCCACATACTGAGGATCCCGGCGGGAGAGGGTGAACTGTGCCAGTTTAAGGGGATTAGACCGGTAACTAGCGGTCTCCCCAGAGGGGATCAATTCATCGGTGGTGGTAACCGGATCGTGAATCACACTGGCAAGGCGCAGGAGCAGATGTTCACCGAGAGGATCGATCTTCGGCCAATCTCCAATGTTTGGGCCGCATTGCAATACCCCCTCTGGTTCAGGCTTGCCAAATCCCTGATACACCCGATGCGCGTATATGCTTCCCTTAAAAAGCGGAACCGGTACATCCTTCCGCATATACTCAAGCTCCGTGGCCGCGGTGAGCAGTCCCTGGTTCCGGGCAGTCGCGGCAATGGAGCGGGCATCCATGAGGGCCACTACCGCAAGCTGCCCGTCTCCCGGGCGGGAACCCTCTCGATTGGGAAAATTGCGGGTCGTATGCCGGATCGAGAAGCTGTTATGGGCCGGTACATCCCCTGCACCGAAACAGGGCCCGCAAAAACAGGGCTTAAACACCGCCCCTCCTTCTATAAGCTGTTGCTGAATACCTGCGTCCATCAACTGTAAGGCCACGGGCATACTGGCGGGGTATATGGACAGAGAAAAAAAGCCGTTCCCTATGGAGGCCCCTGCCAGAACCGCAGCGGCTTCCCGTATATGGTCATAGAGCCCCCCGGCACAGCCTGCAATGATACCCTGATCCGTTACGAGGCGGCCCTGGCGTACCTTATCGGTGAGCTGGAGCGTGATACCGCACTGTTTCTCGCCGTCCTGTTCAATGGATCGCAGGATATCCCCGGCATGGGCATTCATTTCCCGGATGGTATAGGCCTTGGAGGGATGAAAGGGAAGGGCGATCATAGGTTCTGCCTGGGCAAGGTCAAGGGTAATCATCCGGTGATACACCGCACCCGGCGCAGGGCGTAAAGGGCTATAGGCTTTCTCCCGGCCATGCCACCGGTAATACGCCTTTACCGCGTCATCGGTCTCCCAGATCGAGGAAAGGCATCCGGTTTCGGTGGTCATCACATCCAGGCTGAGGCGAAAATCCATAGGGAGCGCAGCAATCCCTGGGCCTACAAACTCAAGGATCCTATTCTTAACAAACCCCGAATCATACAGGGCTTTGCAGAGGGCAAGGGCAATATCATGGGGTCCAACCCCAGGTTTGGGGGCGTTACGGAGGTAGACCAGTACCACCTCAGGGGCCTTGAGGTCATAGGTATGGGATAAGAGCTGTTTGACCAGTTCCGGCCCTCCTTCACCGATGCCCATGACTCCCAAAGGGCCGTAGCGGGTATGGCTGTCGGAACCCAGGATCATCCCGCCGGCAGTACACATCATTTCCCGGGCGTATTGATGCAGTACCGCCTGGTTAGCAGGCACATAAATACCGCCGTACTTCTTAGCCGCTGAAAGGCCGAACAGGTGATCATCTTCGTTGATAGTACCCCCTACCGCGCAAAGGCTGTTGTGGCAGTTGGTTAAACTATACGGCACAGGAAATTGCTGCATACCGCTTGCTTTGGCGCTCTGAATGATCCCTACATAGGTAATGTCGTGGGAAATGAGCTGGTCAAAGCGTATCTTATAGGTTCCCGATAGGGCGGACTGATTATGATCATCCAGGATCCTATAGGCCATGGTCCCCGTTCCCGGGGGCGCCAGTGAAGCCGGCACCTGGGTCTTAGGAACCCGGTCCATGAGGCATACAGGACTCGTATGTACCGTTATCATGGGTTTATCTCCTGTGGGTAAAGCGATGGAATTCGTCCAGTAGTGCCTCTTGTAAGGTCCGTAACAGCTCAGGGGCCTTCCCGCCTACCTGACGGCCGTCGATGTGGCTTGCGGACATACAAAAGGTGGAGGCGCTGGAAATCATAATCTCATCGGCTTCAAACAGTTCCTCCCGGGTAAAGGGCTTTTCAAGCACCGGTATATTCAGTTTTCCACAGTGGGTGATTATATGGGCTCGAGAGATACCGGGAAGAATCAGATTATCCCGGGGGGCCGTGTGGAGGATCCCTTCTTTGAGGATATGCACGTTCGTGTGGGAACCTTCGGTTACCCGATTCCCCCGATAGAAGACCGCTTCAGTACAGCCCGCTTGTTTTGCCTTTTCACTGGCCAGCACATTGGGCAAGAGGTTCAGGGTTTTAATGTTACAGTGGAGGAACCGGGTGTCTTCCACCGTGATAAGCTGTATCTTTTGATAAATATCTGGCAGGATGAAGGGCTTAATCATCACCCAGAGATTAGGGGCCGCAGCTTCCGGGAACGCATGAGATCGGAGGGCTGTACCTCGGGTCATCTGCCAATACACAAATTGGCTGGGATTATCAACCTTATGCACTAAGGTATGCAAAAGCTCGGCTAATTGGGGCTTGGTAATCGTGGGGACCATATACAGCAAGGCCGCGTTCGTAAAAAAACGATCCAGGTGTTCTTCCAAGGCAAATATGCGGTGATCTACGCTGATTGCCACATCATAGACCCCGTCTCCAAACCAACATGCCCGGTCGTTCATAGGTATCCGTACTTCCTCAAGGAGGCCGATTTCTCCATTGTAATATCCAAGGGTTTCCATAGAGGCATCCTAGCACAAACCGGCAGGAAGAGCTATACACAGGACAGGAGGGCCCATCTGCTTCACGGCCACGGGCCGGCCTCGTCCCGATGAAAGCGGGTAAGGCGCAATACACCCCCCGAAATGCCTCATTTTGAAATGTTGTCGAAAACTATGGATGCCTCATATAGAAAATGTTGCCCAAGCTATGTCCGTTCCAGCGTTGGTATACGGTTTGCCTGGGCGAGCCGCCGGCG
>JAIRNP010000127.1 GCA_031258005.1 Treponema sp. | reverse complement strand
AGGGTTGAGGGAGCGGGGAAAACAGCCTATAGTGCCACGTTTGTCGAAAAAACGAGCAAGCTCTTGGTGGCGAAAGTCATGCCGGACAAGGCGGCGGCAACCCTGAACCGGGCCGCAATTCGAGCCTTCAATGCTATTCCTGATGATGGTATTAAAACGCTTCCCCTTTGACAATGGCAAGGAGTTTTCGGGCCACAAGACATTGGCGGCGGTGCTGGGGTGCGACATCTATTTCGCTCATCCCTATCATTCAGGGGAGCGGGGATTAAACGAACACCCGAACGGGCTTATAAGGCAATACCTGCCCAAAAGGACTTCGTTTGATAATCTTACCCAGAGGCAGCTTGACAGAATTACGGCTAAAATCAATAATCGTCCTCGTAAGGCTTTAGGCTATCGGACGCCTCACGAGGTTTTTTCAGAGCGAAAATTCGCACTTCAGATTTGAACTGGCGCTCCAAAAAGAAATTCAATGCTTTGTACAAATCATTTTTCACTAAACGGAAAAAGGATGTGATCGAATTCGATTTTGGAGACAGCGGAAAAAAATGAACGTAAGGCATTAGCCCCCTGCCATCCGTGCTAAACTTGACCCATAATTTTCTCTCATTCATGTTATTCTCTCGTAAAAACCAGGAACTCTCGGGATGAATTAGGGTAGAGGGGAAACATTTCGATATGGCGGAGGAAAGATATCGGAAAATAATGATCCGGTATCTTTCTTGCGTAAAAGGCAAAACCTTACCGGTGGCGAGAATCTTGGCGGATTTCAACCAGCCCACCAGACCGGAAATGATGATCTCCCCGTTTAGCGGCCATATCCACTGCCAGGCATAGATGGTGTTTCCTTTCCGGCTCAAACTTTGGAGCATACCTCCTACGCCCCAAAGCCCCTGGTCTTGGGCGTTTACGACGTAAGGTTCCGCCTGTTTGGAATCAATATGCCCTCAGGAAAGGCCGTTAAAGGTCATACAGGCTTCCCGGCCCCGCTTACCATCGGAAGTTACGCTTTCTTCCGGAGTACCGTAGTCTTCTTCAAGGTGACTCCGATTGTTAATGATGATGTCAGGCTGTAAGGCCCAGAGGCGCTGGTTCATCTCCACCGTATTCCAGCCATCGTAATTGCGTAGGGGCCAGTCCCCATCATACCAGAGTATGTCGATTTTGCCGTAATTGCTTAACAATTCCTGGTTAAGAGTGAAGACATAGTCCACGCTGCTTTAGGGGAATGGCAGAGGCAAAACCCCGCTTAGCTGTTACCGGCTATACTATTTTTACGCCTTTGCAATAATATATATCCGATTATGCTGATAATTGATGCTCCAAGAGCATCGACAATTAAATCCTTCATCGTATCGACAATCGCATAATGTCCTAAAAGAACAGTACCATCTGGAAGCATATACTGTTGCATATTTAAATCAAAAAACATATCCATCACAAATTCAATTATTTCCCAAAGCGTATCCAGCATAATCGCAAAACAAAATGAGAAAAAAGACATAAACCAATTACTTAATCCAAGATTTATTTTTTTGCTTTTATTAATAATGTCAATTATACAAAAACCAAAAGAACTGAGCATAACTCCGCTTAATGTATGTAAAATCGTATCCCAATGGTAAAATTTTTGATAATATCCCTGAACTTCTCCAAGAATAATTGCCCCGTATAAAAATAAAACAAACAGTATGTGCATCTCATTGAAAAAAGTTATTTTACATTTATGTTCTAATGCTGAAGGCAAAAATAATACAATCAATCCCAATAGACACTGCAGTGCTATTTTTATATATTCCATATTGGATCTATCGAATATACCTGTTTTGCTGGTTGCAGAAAAAATAATACCTGCTATACCATATATGAATGAAAATATGAGCATAACGAGAAGCATGGTTGCCATTAGTTTGCGTAATTTGTATTGCTTTCTTTTCATAGGTATATCGTAATAATTTTTATACCTTTGTCAAGTCACCTTGTACATGACGTGGGAATTATATAGAGTACCGGGGAATAGGCTTGTTTCCAGGGACTTGATTTCTCACCCAGAACTTACTAAGGTATGCCTATGCAGCGGGTGCTGCGGATATGTCTTTGATCTAGGGGTTTACTATGCTGGTGTATGCGGATAAAAGGTTTGAACATCCCCTCAAGACCCTCATGGCTTTCAATAACCAGGAATTGATCGCTGCTTTTGAGGCCATAGATGCCTATAAAGACCGGTATTTTCTCCTGGGATACATCCGGTATGAGGCCAAGGATGTTTTTGCCGGGATCCCCGTAGAACAGGACCTGCCCTTGCTCTATTTTGAAGTGTTTGACCATTTTGAATCCTATACCCCCGGAAATGCCAAGCCGGTGGCGCTGGACCTGAAACCTGCCCTCTCTTTTGAGGAATACGCCGCTGCCCTGGAGGAAATCCGGGAGGAGATTGCCCAAGGCAATACTTATGAAGTGAATTACACCTATGCTTTTCACGTCCTCCCGCACCAGCAGCAGGATCCTTTGGCCCTGTACGAGTACCTTTTGACCCAGCAGCAAACCCCCTACAACTGTTTTATCCAGAACGACTATGATACGGTGCTCTCCTTTTCACCGGAATTGTTTTTTGAGTTGCGCTATGGAAAGGGCAATCCTGGGGGGCATATTCGCACCAAACCCATGAAGGGGACGATCCCTCGGGGGACAACCCCGGAAGAAGATGCTCGGCTCAGAGCGTTCTTGCAGAATGATGAGAAAAACCGGGCCGAAAATGTGATGATTGTGGACCTTTTGAGAAACGACCTGGGCAGGATCGCCAAAACCGGTTCGGTGAAGGTTTCCCAGCTCTTTACCATAGAAACCCACCCGACCCTGCACCAGATGACCTCTCAGATTGAAGGGGATTTGAAGGACGGTACCTCTTTATATGCGGTTTTCAAGGCATTGTTTCCCTGCGGTTCCATCACCGGGGCGCCTAAGATCAGTACCATGAGTATCATCGACCGGGTGGAACAGGGTAAACGGCATATCTATTGCGGGGCCATCGGCTTTATCAGTCCTGGGCAGATGACCTTCAGTGTGCCTATCAGGATTTTACAAAGATCCGGTCATGAAACCGGTTTCATATACCGGGTGGGAGGGGCGATTGTGTGGGATTCAACTATTCAGGATGAATGGAAGGAGACGCTGACGAAAACAAGGTTTCTCAGCGCCGGTTTTTTGCTGATTGAAACCATGAAAGTTGAACAGGGGCGTATCCTGTTTAAGGACGAACATCGGGCGCGCTTACAGCAGTCTGCGGGGTATTTTGGATTTACCCTGGATGAAAGGATCTGGGCTATACAGCCTGAACAAGACGGGATCCTCAGGCTGACCGTGGATAGGCAAGGGCAAAGCACCTGGGAATATAAAGCCCTCTTGCCTGCCTGCAGTACCCGGGTGCGAATTGCTCCGGTACAGGTGGATAGCAAGGAGGTATTTCTGTATCACAAGACCAGCTATAGACCCTATTTTCAGGTGAATTATGAGGTTTTTTACGACGAGCTCTTTTGTAATGAGCGGGGGGAACTCACCGAAGGGTCCAGAACCAACATAGTGCTTGAAATCCAGGGGCGCCGGTATACGCCTCCCTTATCCTGTGGGCTTTTGCCTGGCCTGTACCGCCAAGCCATGCTGGACCGGGGGGAATGTAGTGAAAAAGTTCTCTATCCTGCAGATCTGTTCCGGGCAGAACATATCTATTGTGTGAACTCGGTTCGGGGGCTTCAAGAGGTTACCCTGGTATGAGTGAACAGGTCCTGTTAATTGATAACTACGATTCTTTCACCTATAATATTGTACAGTACCTGGAAGAAATGGGGGCGGCGGTACAGGTATTTGAAAACGACCGGATTAGCCTGGAAACGATGCGTACCCTGGACTTTGATGCCATCCTTCTTTCTCCTGGTGCGGGAAACCCTGAAGGGGCGGGTATCTGTCTTGAGGTGATAGGGGAATTTCACCGGCATAAAAAAATCCTGGGGATATGTCTCGGGCACCAGTGTATCGCCCGCTTTTTCGGCGCTCAGGTGGTCCGGGCAAAAGAGCCGATGCACGGTAAGGTGAGCGCCCTGTTTTTTGATGCGGCTGAACCGCTGTTTGCCCGGATTCCCCAAGGATTTCCTGCCACCCGGTACCATTCCCTGGTGGTTGATCCGGCCACCGTACCGGAGGATATCCTGCAGATTGCCCATACCCAGGATGGGGTCATCATGGCCTTAAAACACCGGCGTTACCCTGTATACGGTGTGCAATTTCACCCGGAGGCCATATTAACCGGCTACGGTAAACAAGTGCTGCACAATTTCATGTATCTCCTGGAAGGGTAAGGGAAGGATGCAAAACCTATTGTTGCGGGTGCGTAGTCTTTGGTATGTTCTGCTCTAGGGTGGGCTTTTTTCAAAATCTGACCTGCTGAAAACGTTCTTGTTTCGATAGGTCCTTGGTTACCGGGTATGCTATGGGGTTCCCCAAAGCCCTTACCGGGTATTGATACAAATTACTGCATACATGAGGTACATTATGAAGGTTCTTACCTGTATTGTGTGTCCCATAGGCTGTTCCCTCCAGGTTACCCCAGAGCCTCGGGGGGTTGAAGGCCTGGCCATTACCGGCAACGGATGTCAGCGAGGAGTCGCCTATGCTCAAGAGGAAGTCCGGTCTCCTAAACGGGTGGTAACCGCGACATGTGCCATAGACTGGTCTCCAGTCGAGGGTGAAGATGCCCTCAAGACCGGATCCTTAGGGGATCCTCGGCGGGTTCCGGTAAAGACCGGGGATAGGGCTATTGCAGACTGGCGGGGCACAAGGGTACGGGTTGTGGCAGTGCGGAGCATGGGGTAAGTATGACAAGACAAAACACCATAGATCCCAAGGCATTTTGGCGGGACTATGAAGCGAAACTAGGCGAACAGGTCTTAGCCTATGCCCTCGGACGGTACATCCGGGGTTGGGAGGGTTTTAACGCGCCCCTCTGGGGGCTCCTCATCGCCACCAGCCGGGGCTTTCGGTTCCATCATTTTCCCCATGAAAGCTGGATAGAGGCCATGTCCCGGACCACCTGGGGTGGGGCCGCTCCCCAAGAGCGACTCATCTTCATTCCCCAGGAAAGGCTTATCGCCGTGGACCTTCTGGAGGAAACATCCTGGTGGAAAAAACTCTTCAATCCTCAGCCGCCCCGGTTGGTGATCCGTTACCGGGACGATGCAGGCCAGGAACAGGGGCTGGTGGCGGAGACCGAGAAGAAAGCTGCTACCCTGCTGTTCGCCCTGGAGCAGAACCGGAGGGAGCCGTGAGGCCTGAGGAAGAGGTGGATGCGATTCTCCTGGCTGCAGGGTTTTCAAGACGATTCGGTACTGCCAATAAGCTGCTGGTCCCCTTCCGGGGGAAACCCCTTGCCCGGCATACCCTGGACCTGGTAAGCAGCCTGGGAAGTTTTCGCCGTATTTTTTTTATTACTGCTGCGACCCCGGTTCAGGCGCTGGCTGAAGGTTTACCGGTTAGGGTTATTCAAAATGACAAGCCCGAACAAGGGCAGCGTGAAAGTATTCGATTGGGGGTTTCCGCATCCCAAGGCGCGTACTATATGTTTTTTCCCTGTGATCAGCCCCTGCTTGAAGCGGATACGGTACGCAGCCTGCTAGACCTTCGAAGGCCGGGCTGTATTGTGCAGCCTGCCTGTAATGGGATTCCCAGTACCCCGACGCTTTTTTCTGCTACTTTTCGGGAGGAATTGCTTTCTCTGGCTCCCGGAGCGCATCCCCGGGATATTAAACGCCGGTACCCGGAGGCAGTGATAACCGGGATCCTCACAGACGCCTCGTCCCTCAGGGACATTGATGATCCGGAAATGCTCAAGCTCCTTATGTATTCCCCTGATACTTCGGGATAAGCCTAACACCAAGCTACAGGTTAACCGCACCGAATAGGGAGAGGAACCAGTAGCAGCTTTCGTATCCTGATATAGTTTCTCTCTTGAAAAAGCTCATACCGTATCCTGTAATAGAGTTGTTCAATAAAGTGTGAGGAAAGGGACTTGAACCTGTATGCCTAAGGCAAGGGCATTTGCTTTTGTAATTCTTTGTGGAGTCAGGAATTAGATACTATTGGGTGCAGGATCCCTGGATAGGCAGCCAGGATACACGCATAGAAATTCGTATTTCCTTAATTGAAATTGAAACCTTAAAAAAAGAAAACGATGAATTGGAAGAAGAATGTAAAAAGCTGGATGCGGAAAATAGAGAAATTGCTAAAGAACTTATAGAACGATTAAGGCAGTTAGTCGATATTCAAAACAAGGTATCAGGTATTGTTTCAG
>JAIRNP010000106.1 GCA_031258005.1 Treponema sp. | reverse complement strand
GTTTCAATAATATCCAATGTTTTTAAATATTCAGAAATATCGTATATAAATGATATATGGTATTTCGTAAGAATAGTTTCACTGGAAACACAATCGGCCATGAAATATACATTATCCGGGGTTTTAATACCAATCATATCAAAAAAATGGCCCTTAAGCGGAAATATTTCCATACCCTGCGGAAGTATTAATTTCGTAATATCTTCAGGAAAACTTTGTTCTGCAAGTAAAAATTTATGGCGCAGATGTTTGTTTGGAAAACCGCCAAACAAAAAAGATGATTCAAGAACAGGAAACTCACAGAATGCTTTTTCAAGTCCTGTTGAATATATTTTACACCCCGTCCTATCGGCAAGGAATTTATTGCCTCCAATATGATCGGCATTTGAATGAGTATTAATAATTGTTTCCAATATCCAATTATTTGCGCTAATTATTTTTAATATTTTTCTACCAGCCTCTTTATCATTTCCACTATCAATTAACATTACTTTATCATTAGGCAGACGGTATATACCCATTTTCACCGGACAATTTATATAAAATGTATTTTCAGTGACTTGGATTAATTCAAACATTCAATTATCTCCTTTGACTTGAGCATATTCTAAATTTTTATTTTTTGCAATATGTTTTATTATATTTTACGGAAAAAATTGGGGTGGTATTTCGCATAACGTTTCGGATATTTACGACGGTTTTGCGGCCCGGATAAGGAAATGCGCAGCATTTCCATAGCCGACAAACCGTGCCGGAGCAATGGCGTGGGAATATTCGCCAACGAAGTTGGCGCGCGTAGCGGAATGACCTAGCCATTGCGGAGGCCGAGGGGCCGTGAGGCCCCGAAGCGCATACAGTCCTGTTATGTGCCGTACTGCCCGTACACCATTATTTTTTATTTTAATAATTCTTCCGCAAATATTTTTGCGTTTTTTATGTCCTCATCATTAGGCCTATTTCTATTCATTCCCCCAAAATATTTTAATACACTGTTTGTATTATATCCTTTACAACCAAATTCATTTACAATTACAAAACCCTTATGCTTCAATAATTCCCTGAGAATTATATGATCTTTTAACATTTTTTTCAGTATATATCCCGCTGGTTGAAAATATAAATGCCTTTTTATTTTGAACATTGGGTATTTTTTCAATGTAATTCAAAAGTTGGGAATAATGTTTTCCACTATTAATTCCAGAACCAAAACCTACAAGATCATAATTTCCCAATTCAACTAAATTTGTATTATTATCAATTTCCACTATTGTAGCATTAATTTTTTCTGCAATAGCATTTGCGATTTTTTGAGTGTTTTTGTGATGATATGAATACAAAAAGACAATTGATTTATTAGCCATTTTAAGCTTCCAAAAAATTTTTATCCACGATTTTTATATCATGTGAACTTTCTATATATTATTTCGTTATATTGATTTTGTCAAGCCATGATCCAGTAATTTTTTTATTTCATAATTTTCCAACGAATCTTAGGCAGTATGGCACATAACTGGATAGTTGAAGTCAGCCATTCCTGGCTTAACCGATTCCGTTTCTGTGCGGGCAGAAGGGGCCGCGCTTAATTTCTGAAACTGTGAATGGGAGGGGGAATTCTGCCTCCCCGGGCAATAAAGGCATCACTTTTGGCGGGGTTTACCGCCATGATAGGGGCGCCGCCCAAGAGCCCGCCGAAATGCACCCACTCCCCGGTCTGTTTACCCGGTACGGGGATGACCCGGACCGCGGTGGTTTTATGGTTCACCATGCCAATGGCCATTTCATCGGCGATGATAGCGGCGATTGTAGCCGGGGAGGTATCCCCAGGAAGGGGGATCATATCAAGGCCCACGGAACAGACGCTGGTCATGGCTTCCAGTTTATCCAGGCTGAGAGAACCGGCACGGACTGCGGCTATCATGCCCTCATCTTCGGACACGGGGATAAAGGCGCCGGACAGACCGCCCACATGGGTGGAGGCCATGACCCCGCCCTTTTTGATCATATCCGTGAGGATGGCCAGGGCTGCGGTGGTACCGTGGGTACCGGTGGATGCAAGGCCCATGGTTTCCAGGATTCGGGCGACTGAATCGCCCACTGCCGGGGTGGGGGCCAGGGACAGATCCAGGATACCAAAGGGTACTCCCAGTCGCCGAGCGGCTTCCATACCCACTAATTGACCCATCCGGGTGATTTTGAAAGCGGCCTTTTTGATGATGTCCGCAAGTTCATCGAAACTTGCCTGCCGGTGGGCTTCCAAAGCCGCCTTGATCACCCCCGGCCCTGAAACGCCGACGTTAAGGCAGTTTTCCCCTTCTCCGGGCCCGTGGAAGGCCCCGGCCATAAAGGGGTTGTCCTCAGGGGCGTTACAAAACACCACCAACTTGGCGCAGCCTAATCCATCCTGGGAAGCGGTCATTTCCGCAGTTTCCTTCACCACTTCCCCCATCCGGCGTACCGCGTCCATATTGATACCGCTCTTGGTGCTGGCTACATTCACCGAGGCGCAGACCCGTTCGGTGTGAGATAGGGCCTTGGGGATGGAATCAATCAGCCTGAGGTCTCCTTGGGAAAAGCCCTTCTGCACCAGGGCGGAAAAGCCTCCCACAAAATCAATGCCCAATTCCTTGACCACCCCATCCAGCATTTGGGCATAGGGGGTATAGTCCTGGTCATCCGACGCAGCCGCCACCAAAGCCAAAGGGCTTACTGAAAGCCGTTTGTTGATGATGGGGATGCCGTATTCGATCTCCAAGGCCCGGGCGGTTTTTACCAAAGGGCCGGCGATTCGCAGGAGCTTTTCCCGGATTCTCCTTCGGGTTTCTACTCCTGATGCGGCGGCACAGTCCAGGAGGGATACCCCCAGGGTAATAGCCCGGATGTCCAGCTTAAACCGGAGGAACATATCCACCGTTTCGGTGATCTCAAAAGGGGTAAAAAGCATCGGTACTACCTTAGATGTAAATGTACATGGGACTTGCGTCGGACTTTAGCCTGACACAAGTCCCATGAGGCTGTTTCAAAAGGTCGCATGGTGAAACAAGCTCAATGTTGAGAGTATAGAAGAAAGGGCCGGTTTATTATAGTACCCAACCAGGGTCAGACGTATTCCGCTCAAAAGCCCCCTCCTCAATGCCCTAAGCTATCAGACTCCCTTCCTCCTGAGTACCTGCCCCGAGGTGGTACCGTAGTATATATCATGGTCATTGGCTACAACGCCGTTTACCAGTACATAGCTAAAGCCGGTGCCAAGCCTGCGAGGTTCCACGTAGCTCGCATGGTTTTCGATCCGTTCCAGATCAAAGATCACCAGGTCCGCGTCATACCCTTCGGTAATAGATCCCTTGTTTGAGATGGAAAATACCGATGCCGGCCCCTGGGTTATTTTGTGGATAGCCTCCGGGAGGGTGAGGATCTTTTGATCCCGGACATATTCTGAGAGGAGCTTGGGGAATGTGCCGTATTGCCGTGGATGCGGGAGCCCCCCGGCAGGATAGACCGCATCAGAAATCACCGAACTATAGGGATACTGTAAGATGGTCCTAATATCTGCTTCACAGGCGATAAAATTCACCATAGCCACATCCCCGGTTTCTTCAATGAGTAAATCAAAGGCGGCGTCCACAGGATCGCAGCCCCGTTCCCGGGCAATTTCGGTGATCCTTTTACCCACATAAGGCCGGTTCTGCTCAGTATGTACCGCGCTTACCATGATGTTCTCCCAGCCGATAAGGTCGATCTGATTCTCAAAGCCCTCATTGGGCCGGGAAAGGATACGCGCGCACTCCCGTCGTAGTGCGGGGTCGTTAAGCCGGGCTGCGGCTTTTGCCAAGCCCCCTTCCAGGTATTCGGGGGGCAGCACTTGGGCAAGTTGGCTTGCCCCTGCAGTCCAAGGGTAGACGTCCAGGGTGATCCTCAGGCCCCGGTCCCGGGCACGGTCCAAGGTACCGGTAGCCTTATGGAGTAAATGCCCCCAGTTCTTAGACCCCACACATTTATAATGACTGATATGTAAGGGAACCTGAAGCGCTTCTGAGAGGGCAATAATTTCCTCTAAGGATTCCACCAGCAGATTGCCCTCTCCCCGGATATGGGTTACCAGGGGAACCGATGAACCTCGGATCGGCTCCAAGACCTGGATGAAGCCTGCGTGGTCGTAGCAGTTTTCAGGCATATAGGCGAGGCCCAGGGATACGCCGAAGGCGCCGTTTTGCAGGGCATCTTCAAGATACGCCCATGCCTGCTGCACCCCTTCTTTTGAAAGCCTCCCTTTTTCAAACCCTTGCACCGCCATACGGATCGTACCGTTGCCCATAAGCATCCCCACATTGATCGGGAGGGGGTGCGTATCAAGCAGTCCCAAGTAGTCTCCCAGGGTCTCAAACTCCGTATCCTCCGGGAGAATCCCGATGATAGGTTTTAAGTAGGCGGCAATCAGGGCCCGCTGCTTAACGGGAAAGGGTACAATGCTTAAGCCGCAGTTCCCGCTGATTGCGCTGGTGATGCCCTGGCGCAGCTGCACTTCTCCATAACCGGGACTAAACACCACCGCGTCCTCATGACGGTGCATATCGATAAACCCCGGGCTCACATACTGGTTCGCCGCATCAATGGTTTGGGCTGCCGCAAGACCGCTACCCCAGGGCTTGATACAGGCAATCTTTCCCCCATGAATACCAATATCTCCGAGATAAGGTGTTCCCCC
The DNA here is from genome assembly GCA_031258005.1 of Treponema sp. Taxonomy (GTDB): domain Bacteria; phylum Spirochaetota; class Spirochaetia; order Treponematales; family Breznakiellaceae; genus JAIRLU01. Next base: position 4,007 of record JAIRNP010000106.1, on the reverse strand, counting down.
GCTGCCATCCACAATACGGCCGTGGGTAATGATACAATCCAGCATACATATTCCTCCTATAGGGGATGTAAAAAAGTTTATACCCCTAATCGAGGGTATTCCCTGGTATCAGGGTATCTTCTTAACACAAAGATAGAAAAAAAACAGAAAAAAGGGAAACAGAAAGGAGGGAGGGTACTTTTTTCTGTTTTATTCATAATAATTCATGGTTTTCTACCAAAGATGAAGAAACAAAGCGGTATTTCACGATTTTTTACTTGTACTTGACAAGATCTTGAACCCTTATATACTTAGAATCGTACTGTTTCGGGAAACCGATGAGAGAAAATCAGGTCAATCATGGGGTTTGTAACCCAAAGTAAGACAGTATTATAGAGAGAAAAGATGGATATTTATGATGAATTAGGGGTAAGTCCGATTATTAATGCCGCCGGGACCTACACCGTTTTGGGGGGGTCCCGGATGAGTGAAGAGACCCTGGAAGCCATGAACAGCGCGGCTCGAAATTTTGTATCCCTTCGGGATTTTCAAAAGGCAGCTCACCAGGCCATCGCGAAGCTGACCAAAAACGAAGCCGCTTATGTGAGTAATGGGGCAGCCGCGGGACTGTACCTCGCCATTGCCGCATGTATTGAACAGAAGCTGGGTAAGCCCTTTTATTATCTTACCAAAGACCAGATCGCATCCTGTAACATTGTGATGTTCAAGGCCCACCGCAACCCCTATGATCTGGTGATCGGCCATTTGGGGGCAACCTATCGGGAGTTGTCCTTCCCGAACCGGATATTTCCCCCTACGGAAGCGGATCTGGAGTATTCCATAGACGAGCATACTGCGGCGATTTATTTTGCCTCCAGCGCCTGGGTAGCCCCCGGCTTTTTACCCCTGGATGTGCTGGTGAAAAAGGCTAAGGCCCAAGGGGTGCCGGTGATTGTGGATGCGGCGGCGCAGCTTCCGCCGGTGGAGAACCTCTGGCGCTTTTCTGAACAGGGCGCCGCCATAACCCTGTTTAGCGGGGGTAAAGACCTCCGGGGCCCCCAGGCCAGCGGGCTTATGGTCGGCTGCAAAGCGCTTATTGACCGGGTTACGGCCATTGGTTTTCCCCAGTACGGCATCGGGCGGATGCTGAAAGTGGGGCGGGAAGAGCTTGCCGGTCTGTATGCGGCGATCAAACAATACGTGTCTATGGATCACCAGGCCCGGTATGCCTGGTGTGAGGCCCAGATTGCCGCCCTACAAGAAGCCTTGGACGGGAAAGGGGTCTTCACCGTACGGCGCAGTTTCCCCAACGAAGCAGGCCAGCCCATTGCCCGGGCATTTCTGGAAATCACCAATCCCCGGTTCACCCCGGAATATGTGCAGGATTTTTTACTTCAGGGAAAACCGCCCGTCTATGCCTACAGTGAAAACCTGCAGGGCATTTTTATCAATCCTATGTCCCTCAAAGCAGGGGAAACGGACATCATCATTAAGCGGCTTCAAGCGCTTAGATAAAGGAGTATACCAATGGAAAAAGACATGAAACCCCAGGAAAGGGCCAAGCGCCTTCCTGAAGGCGCATCCCAGCATCGTACTGCCGGGCCGTACTCACCGGTGTTGGAAATCACCGCTTCAAAGCTGGTGGTTATTTCCGGCCAGGTGGCGGTTGACCCGGAAGGAACCATAGTAGGCAAGGATATCAGGACCCAAACCCGGTATACCCTTGAAAACTGCCGGCGTCAGCTTGCCAGTGCCCAGTGTACCCTGGAAGATGTGTTCAAGGTGAATATCTATATGGTCAACCTGGACGAATGGGACGCCATGAACGACGTGTATACCGAGCTTGTCCCAACGCCCCGGCCGGTCCGCACCGCGGTGCAGACCAAGCTGCTTCCCGGGATTCTCATCGAAATCGAGATGTGGGCGGCAAAAAAATAGTCCTGTGGTTCTTGCGAACCCTTGGTTCGATGGGGGTCTTGTACAAGACCCCCTATGTATAGGATCCCTTATAGGGGGGAGGTTTGTATGGTTGCCAATGTGAATGCAACGTTTTTCATTATTGGGTTTATTGTGTATGTCTTCATCATGATACTGGTGGGCTATTTTTCTTCCAAAGGTAAATCCGATGGAAAGAATTATCTCACCGGAGGAGGACAATTACCGGTATTTCTTATTTTTGCCACTATGGGGGCTACCTTTATCGGCACCGGTTCCGCCTTGGGGGCCACGTCCAATGGGTTCCGTTTCGGCTGGTACGGTTCGGCCTATGGGTTGGGGGCGGCTTTGGGGCTTTTGTCTTTGGTCTTGGTGGCCAATCATAGCAAACTCCGTTCAAAGAACTTCCTCACCATGGCGGAAGAAGCCCAATTTCACTACCACGGGGACCGGCACATGAAGATCGTGATGAGCTTCATGATGTATCTGGTAGAGATCGTATGGCTGGGTAATCACATTAACGGCGGGGCCACCTATCTGGGTTACATCACCGGCATTGATCCCATTCTTGCCCGGATCATTACGGTGTGCGCCTTTGGGGTCTACGTTATCATCGGCGGTTACTTGGCGGTGGTGTGGACCGATTTGGTACAGCTTATCATCATTATAATAGGGTTTATCGCCATAACCTTCATCGCGATTCCAACAGCCGGCGGCTGGGGTGAGATTACCGCTACCTTACAGGCTGCGGGAAAAGAGGGTAACTTGAGCTTCTATGGGGTGGAATCCATGGGGGCTATGGCGCTTATTTCCCTCATCTTTTCCATTATTATTCCCGGCCTCGGTACTCCCACCTATCGGATGCGTATTTATACTGCCAAGAGTGATAAAGCCGCGAGTACCGCCTTTATCCGTTCGGCCATACTCCTTTTGGTGTTCTCCCTGCTTCCCGCCCTTATAGGTATGGCGGCCTTCACCATTGCAACTAAAAATGGCGCCGCCGCCGTGCTGCAGCAGCCTGACTTTGCCTTTGCCTATGTGGCAACCATCGTACTGGGGCCGATTCTGGGCCTGCTCTTTATGATCGCCGGGCTTTCAGCCACCATGTCCTCAGGGGATTCCGATGCTATTGCGGGGGTAACTATCCTGATCCAGGATATTTATCCGATATTTGCCAAAAAAGCCATGCCTGAACAATCCATTAAACACTGGTCCCGTATCGGGGTGGTCCTCACCTTGGGATGCGCTTTTTTTGCCACCCTCTTTGCCAAAGACATCATGGGCTATATCAGCAATGTCATCGGCTCGATTATTCCCGGGGTATCGGTGGCCATGTTCCTGGGGGCGTGCTGGAAACGGGTAACCTGGCAGGGAGGCCTGGCCTCTCTGTTCTCAGGGACCTTCTTCGGGGTTCTCTATCTGGGGCTCGCGCCCTTTCAGAACTATATCAAAGGGATTTTCACCGGGCCTGCTATTCCCGCTACCTTAGTAACCCTGGTTTTTGCGGTAGCGGTATCTTTATGCACCAAGAAGGTGGAGCTATCCGAAGCAGAGCGGCTTGCCTTGGTAGAAAAGTCCCGCTATTCATGAACGCCCCGGTGCGGGGCTTCCGGTTTTTTGGCCGATTCCCTGGACTTGTTCGATAAGCAAACCTGAACGCGCCCCGGCGGGCGTCGGGGACGCAAAGCGCCCCCGACGCCTTTTGAAGATCGCCCCCTCCGGGATCGAGCGGACGCTCACTATTCCGGTAAAAAAATTTCAATTATCTTTATATTTCTTGTTTTTTATTCTGAATATGTGCTATATTGTTTAGTATAAGCAAGTGAGAAGCCGTATCGTGGCGTGAATCCTCGCTTGGGGTGGAAGTTACCGCTGTGTTACAGGGGCTTACACCCGGGGTATAGCCCCCATTTGCCCGTATCCCCGGAAGGGATACGGAAGATCCAAAGGAGTTATCCATGACAGGAACTCTTATGTCAAGCACTGCGGTCAAGCACTGCGGTCAAGCACTGCGGTCAAGCACTGCGGTCAAGCACTGCGGTCAAGCACTGCGGTCAAGCACTGCGGTCAAGCACTGCGGTCAAGCACTGCGG
>JAIRNP010000080.1 GCA_031258005.1 Treponema sp. | reverse complement strand
TGCCGGCTTATTCTCCCGATTGAAAAAACATGGGCAAATATGAAAAAGAAATTGCGGGATACCGCTCCGTTACATGGGTTACTAGAAACCGCTGTCTATGCTTATTTGAGTTGATACTTCTTGGGTAGAATAACTATAGCGTCCCAGAGTTTCAGAGATCCCTCGCTAGAGGTGGAAAGAATAGTCGTTGAACTAAAGGCCACGGATATATCCCGTCTAAATCTCTGGAGATGGTACGTATTTCCCTGCCGGTCTCCGGGTCCCAGAGTTTAATGGCATTCCATGACCCGGAAAGGATAGTCTTCCCATCGGGGCTAAAGACGGCGGAATATAATCCCAATTTATGTCCTGAAAAGGTACGGATCTCCCTGCCTGAGGCGGCATCCCAGAGTTTTACGGTGTTGTCTGCGGAACCGGAAGCGATACTCTTTCCATCGGGGCTAAAGGCTACGGATCGTACCGCATTTGAATGTCTGCCAGTAAAGAGTTCCCGGCCTGTGACGATGTCCCAGAGTTTCACGGTGTGATCGCTGGAACCGGAGGCAATGGTATTCCCGTTGGGGCTAAAGACCGCGGAGTTTATACCTTCTACATGCCCCAACTGTGGAAACACCGCAATGCCTTCGGCGGCCTCCACATCAAGTCCGCGCCCGGCGGCCTTGACCGCGCTGTCCTGCCTGGCAGCCCTGTCGTCCTGGCTCACGCACCCTGCGGCAGTCAGCGCCACCACCAACAATAAAGCTACCTTTTTCATGTTTATCCTTTTGTATAAAAACGGCGATACCGCCGCTAACATTCAATCGGACATTAACACAAAGTGTTAATGCGGTATCAATGCCAGGCCGTGGTTTCGGCTCGTTACGGTATCAGCGCCGAAACAAGAGGGCCCCACGGCCCCTGTTTGCCGCCGTTCTCGATCTGCACGGCGAAGTACGCCGTCTTCCCGCTGTCCCCGTAGTCGAACTGGATCAGGTCCTTTTTCCGCTGGGTAAAGAACAACCGGCGTAAATCGAAGGGGGACGAAGGCGGGATTTCCCCGGGCGCGACCACCGAGTACCAGATACGGAAGCCCTTGTTGGCCGGGTCATTGGGGCTCCCGGTAACGTAAATGATCCTTGCGCCGAGTTCGTGGCGGCCCACAAGGTAGGTTTCCACCGTTACCTGTGCCGAGGGGACTCCCGATGCGGTGTGGGTCGAGTCGCGGGTCTTTAGGCCCAGACTTATAATGCCGGCCTCGGTAAGGGGCGGCACGTAGAAATACCGCTTCTTGATGTCCCTCATCTTGTCTTTCAGTTTTTGGAAAGCCTCCCTGCACTGGGCGGAAACCACCGGCGTGCGCGCCGCCTCGTTCTTCGCTGCAGCCAGGGCGGTGTCCGCAATGGCGGTCAAGGCCGCCAGTTCCTGGACATCGGCATCCGGGACCTTCCACTCTGTCCCCCGTGCGGCCAGGATGTTCCCCCAGTTTTTCGCCATTGCCAGTTGTTCGTCCCGGCTTGCCGGGAACCAGTCCGATGTGACCGCCATATTATTCACTCTCCTTTTTCTTTTTTGACGCGGGACCAACAGTCCGTTAAACGCGCCTGAATTTCGGGACAAGATTTGAAAATTCTACCCTGGAATTTATAAATTCCGGGGTAGAATCTATAAATTTTGAGGTAAAATCTAAAAAATCTGGGGCGGAATTTATAAATTTTGGGCCGCCTCCGGCCCGGAAAGTCCTGTCCTCGAGAATATCCACAATATATTGTGGTGGATTTACAAAAGCCCTACTATATATTGGGGGAGGGGAGCAGGAAGCGGCGCGCCGGACGACGGGCATGTTCGCGGCGACGGGGAAAACCGGTCTTTTGCCGTTAGCGGCCTGTACATGCTTCATTATGGAGATAAGTATAGCGTCTTACGGAAAGTAGCAAGTCTGCCTTGAATTGGGTTATATTTTCGATGAGGCAACGCGAGACGCGTTGTCTTGTCCTGCCTTTTGGAATATACTTGACCTATGATGGACAATAGACATTTTGATCGTATCAGCTTGGATCCCGCCGTCATGGGGGGTAAAGCCTGTATCCGGGGAACACGGGTTACTATTGGAAGAATAGTTTCCCAGATCGGCGCGGGAGAGACTATTGAAGAACTGCTGGTCGATTATCCCTATATTGAACGGGAAGATATTATGCAGGCCCTTCAATTTGCCGCATGGCTTGCCCAGGGTCATACGGCGGCCCTTGTTGATATGAATATGGCGTATCGTTGGGCGGCGATGCCGACAAGTCGGGGCATTGAGGCGATTCATTGGGCAGAAATCGGTCCCGGCAACGCCCCGGACAATGAGATCATGAACTATGCGAGAAGCAAGAGATATGCCGTTCTTACCAATGACCTTGACTTTAGAACTGTTCCGGCTCTTACCGCTGCTTCCGCACCCAGCGTTGTGCAGATCCGCAACGCTGATGTCAGGCCCGAGAAGCTTCTCGACCCGGTCGTCAATACCCTTGTCAAGTTTTCCGACGACATTGAAAAGGGCGCTTTGGTAACCATTGCTATAAACAAAGTCCGTATTCATATACTGCCCATTACTTAAAACCAACAAAATTCCTCCCATATATACTTCCTCACTTCCCGGTTGTTAAAGCGGCTTTTCATGGGATACGATTGACGCATGGATATCTACTGCGTGGGCATCAAAGGGACGGGAGTATACGCCCTGGTGGAATTGCTCCACAGCGAGGGCTTGAGTATACGCGGTTCCGACCGCGATGAGGTTTTTTATATGGACGCGATTCTTGCGGAACTGGGAATCCCCTATTACCGGTCCTTCAGCGTGGAACACATCAACGCCGGCATAAAAACCGTGATATATTCGGCGGCGTATTCCCCGGAAACGAATCCCGAGCTTGCCGAGGCCCGGCGTCTGGGTATTCCGCTTGTAAAATACACCGACGCCCTGGGGGAATATTCGGCGGTCAGGAAGTCCAGCATAAGGCGGAGCATCGGGGCCAGGAACTTCCCGCATAAGCGGTCAAACAAGTCCCAGATGTCCTCCAAAAGTGCCATGAAGGCTTTTCCCGGTACTTGGGCTTGCGGGCCTTCCCGCCGGGTTGCACGGCGGGTTCGGCAACAATTTTAATCGGTTTGCCCTCTGCCCTGACATACCGGGTGTTACCCCAATTTGACAGGACAGGGGCGAGATAGTCCCGGTTATAGCCGAGGGTCGCCGTATACTCGTCCAGGAGTTTTCCCTTGCCCTTTTTGTCCGCCTTTTGGTATCGCCGGGCAATTTCCCGGCACACCTTTTTCTTGTCTTTCATGTCTCACCCCATGTGGTTCCCCCTTGTTGCTCGGTAGAACCAGTTTACTTTGGGCTAGATTTTTATTTTGGCGCACACCCCCTTTTCACGTAGAAAAATTATGGCGCACTGCGATGCGTTGACAAATTTCAAGTAAACAATCACAATACAGAAAATTATGGGACGTTTTGCATGTTGACATATATCATAAAAAGACTCTTATTGATGATCCCGGTACTATTGGGGGTTACTTTTATTGTCTTTTTTATCATGAATTTGACGCCGGGGGATCCTGCGGCGATCATCCTGGGGGATCAGGCTACTGCCGAGGCTTTAGCCCAAACCCGGGAGGAGTTGGGGCTTGACGATCCCCTGTTGATACGATACCTCAATTATATCAAGAATATGTGCAGGGGAGATTTGGGGATTTCTTATCGGAATAAGATCAGCGTTTGGTCCCAGGTTTGGGACAAATTTCCTAATACCTGTGTATTAGCCTTTGCCGGGATTATTGTCGCGCTCATCATCGGTATTCCGGTGGGCATCCTTTCGGCAAAAAAACAGTATACCGTCGCCGATACTATTTCGGTGGTTCTTTCTCTGGTGGGGGTATCCATGCCCAATTTTTGGCTTGGCCTCCTCCTCTCACTGCTTTTTGCCCTTAAACTCGGCTGGCTTCCTTCCCAGGGGATGGGTTCGGGATTTATTCCCCTCCTGCGGAGCATCGTGCTCCCCGCCATAACTTTAGGTACAGGGGTTGCGGCTACGGTGGTACGGATGACCCGCTCCTCCATGCTGGAGGTGATCCGTCAGGATTATATCCTCACCGCCCGATCCAAGGGGATAAGCGAAAAAGAAGTTACCCGGAAACACATGTTCAAAAATGCCCTTATCCCCATCATTACTGCCGTGGGGCTCCAGTTCGGCCAACTTTTGGGTGGAGCCATGCTGACGGAAACGGTCTTTTCCTGGCCCGGTTTGGGCAGGCTCATGGTGGATTCCATCACCCGTAAGGATATTCCTATGGTCCTTGGGGCGGTTATTTTTATGGCGATTATGTTTTCCATTGTCAACCTGATGGTGGATATCATCTATGGTTTTGTTGACCCCCGGATTAAATCACAGTATAAGAGCGGGGCCTTGAGCGTTTCCGCATGAGTGAAAGCAAGATTGAAGAAAAAGAAAAAGCTGTCCCAGCTACCCCCCCTCACCGGCAGCGTTCCCTTTGGGAGGAAGTATGGCGGCGTTTGAAGAAAAACAGACTTGCCCTAGCAGGGATGACCTTCCTCCTCGGCCTCCTCCTCATCGCAGTAGGGACCATCGTCATTGATATGGCGACTAACCAAGGGATCTACAACGATTATGTCATCAAACAGAATCTCAGGTTGAGGCTCCAGGGGCCCAGCGCCGGGTATCCTTTCGGCCTGGATGAATTTGGCCGGAACATCCTCTTGCGCATGCTCTGGGCGGTGCGTTATTCCCTGTTCATGGGAACCGCGGCGATCATCATGTCCACCATTGTGGGGGGTATCCTCGGAGCCTTGGCTGGGTATTACGGTAAGATCGCGGATAATGGGATCATGCGTTTTATGGATATACTCCTGGCTATTCCCTCCATGCTTTTAGCTACCGCCATTGTAGCGGCACTGGGGACAAGCCTGGTTAATGTACTTATCGCTATTGCCATTGCCTATATTCCTACCTTTGCCCGGACGGTTCGGGCATCGGTACTCACCATTAAGGATCAGGAATACATTGAAGCTGCCCGGGCTCTGGGGGCCGGTGATCTACGGATCATCTTTAAGTATATCATCCCTAACGCTATGGCTCCCCTCATCGTCCAGGCCACCCTGGGGGTTGCCGGGGCCATTCTTTCCATTGCAGGGCTGTCCTTCCTGGGTTTGGGAATTCAGCCGCCCACACCGGAATGGGGGTCTATGCTATCCGGGGCCCGCTCCTATATCCGCGATGGCTGGCATATCACGGTTATTCCGGGGCTGGGTATCATGCTGACCATTTTAGCCCTCAATGTATTGGGGGATGGCCTTCGGGATGCCCTGGATCCTCGACTCAAAACCTAAAAGGGCGGCAATATGAGCGAAGAACGGGAACTGTTGCGCATAGAGGACCTCGTGATCCGGTATGTAACCGATGACGGGGTTGTGAATGCCCTGAACGGCGTGAGCCTTTTCCTGCGGGAGAAACATACCCTTGGCCTCGTGGGGGAAACCGGTGCAGGTAAAACGACCCTGGCACGGGGCATCATGGGGCTTATTCCCAACCCACCAGGGGAGATCCTTGGGGGCAGGGTGATTTTTGAAGGTCAGGATCTGTTAAAACTCAGTGAAGCAAAGATGCGGACGGTTCGAGGCAATCAAATTTCCATGATCTTCCAGGACCCTATGACCAGCCTCAACCCGGTGATGACCGTAGGAGAACAGATCATGGAGGTCATTAGGACCCATAACAAACTAAGCCCCAAGGAAACCGCCGATATGGCCCGGAATATGCTCGAAATGGTAGGTATTTCCGCCGATAGGATGGGAGAATACCCCCATCAGTTTTCAGGGGGGATGAAACAGCGGGTTATCATCGCCATCGCCCTGGCCTGTAACCCCAAGCTCCTCATTGCCGATGAGCCCACCACCGCCCTGGATGTAACCATTCAGGCCCAGGTGCTGGAGATGATCCGATCCCTAAAAACCAAACTCAACACCTCTATGCTCCTCATCACCCACGATCTGGGTGTGGTGGCTCAAAATTGCGATCATGTAGCCATTATCTATGCCGGAGAGATCGTAGAGTACGGCAGCCTCCGGGATATTTTCAAAAGGCCGAGACACCCCTATACCCAGGGGCTTTTGGGATCCATCCCTAGCCTTGCCCGGAAGGTAAAGCGGCTTAATTCCATTAAGGGACTTATGCCTGATCCTACGGATCTTCCCAAAGGTTGTAAATTTCATACCCGCTGTACCTATACAGGGGAACAGTGTATCGCTGCGACTCCTGCTCTTACGGATATTGGGGAAGAACATCTGGTCCGTTGTGTCTATGCCTGTGGCGAATTTCCCGCAGCCGGGAGGATCCCAGGGGAGGGGCAGTAATGACAGAAGCAAAGACCGAACTCCTTCGGGTAGAAGGGCTCAAAAAATACTTTCCCACTCCCTACGGGATACTGCATGCGGTGGATGATGTAAGTTTTATGGTTCGTAAGGGAGAAACCCTCGGCATTGTGGGGGAAAGCGGATGCGGCAAAAGTACCTTGGGCAGGGCCATACTGCGGCTCCAGGAACCTACCGCCGGCAGGGTGTTTTTTGAAGGTTACAATATCCTGGGTTACCATAAGAATAGTATGAAAACCCTGCGCCGGGATATGCAGATCATCTTCCAGGATCCCTTTGCCTCCCTTAACCCCCGGATGTCGGTGAGTGAAACCATCTGCGAAGCTCTTTTGATCCAGAAGCTCTATTCTCCGCGGGACAAGGAAGGGCAGCGCAAGCGGGTTTTGGAACTCATGGAACTGGTGGGTCTTGCCCCCCGGCTTATCAACACCTATCCCCACGAGCTTGACGGGGGACGGCGGCAGCGTATCGGTATTGCCCGGGTATTGGCCTTAAACCCCAAACTTATTGTATGTGATGAACCGGTGAGCGCCCTGGATGTTTCGATACAGGCCCAGATTCTCAACCTGATGCAGGATCTCCAGGAAGAATTGGGGTTCACCTATCTTTTTATCACCCACGATCTTTCGGTGGTAAAACACCTTTCCGATGATATTCTGGTGATGTACCTGGGACAGATGGTGGAAAAAGCCCCTGTAGAGGCTCTTTTTGAAAGGCCCCTGCACCCCTATACTCAGGCCCTGCTTTCGGCTATTCCGGTGCCTGACCCTGATTTTGACGCCCAGCGGATCACCCTTAACGGGGAACTTACATCTCCCATAGAACCGGCGCGGGGCTGCCGTTTTGCCAAACGTTGTCCCCGTGCCCAGGAAGCCTGCCTTGGCGCGGATATCCCCTTTAGAGAGCTTGAAAAAAATCATTTTGTGGCTTGCGCTATGGTATAAGGCTTGTTCTTTGTTCTGCAGAATCCTGGGGAATGTTCCCTATGGTTTCTATATATTATTATATTATTTTACGGAGGAATCATATGAAAAGAAGTATCTGGTTTAGCTTGGTTGGCATTCTGGTATCAGCCGCGGTTTTTGCTGGCGGCGGAAATGATGCAAGGACCAGCGGCGGTACCTACAAGGATACGATCACTTGGGGACAGGGGGCGGATGTTACCTCTTTTGATCCCCATATCGGTAAAGAAACTCCAGCGGTTCAGGTTACCAATCATATCTTTGATAGCCTGGTAGAAGTTGACGGAGTTACCAACGAACTGAAACCCCAAATTGCCGAACGATGGGAGCAGTTGTCCCCTACTTCCTACCGTTTCTTTATACGGAGGGGAATCAAATTCCATGACGGAACGGAACTTACCGCGGCGGATGTAAAATTTTCCCTGGACAGGGCAATTAACACCCCCGCAATAGCCTATATTGTGGACTTTATCTCCAATGTGCAGATCGAGAATCCCTATCAGGTGGTGGTGAACACCCATGCGCCCTATGGTCCTGCTTTGAGGAACCTGGCGGTGCCCTTTGCCGCTATTGTACCCAAGGCCTATGTGGAAGCTAATCCCGACGGCCTCCTGCAAAAGCCGATTGGTTCCGGCCCCTATAAGTTTATCTCCTGGAGTCAGAGCGATTCGGTACGGCTGGAAGCCTTTGCCGACTATTATGCCGGTCCTTCCAAGACCAAAAATTTGGTTATGAAGGTGATCCCCGAGGCATCCCAGCGGACTATCGCCCTTGAAACAGGGGAAGTGGACCTTGCCTATGATATTACTACCAACGATCTTAAGATCGTGGAAGCTAATAGGAATCTGACCGTATTTAAAGCGCCTTCCCTCTCTTGTTTTTATATTTCTTTGAATATGAAAAAGGCCCCCTTCGATAACAAGCTGGTACGTCAGGCCATAAGCCATGCCATTGACCGGCAGCTTATCATTGATACGGTGTTGAGCGGCGCCGGTGAGGCGGCGGATGCCATTATTGCCCCGGCGGTTTATGGGTACTACAAAACCGGGGTAGACAAGTATGATCCGGCCCTTTCCAGGCGGCTTTTAGCCCAGGCCGGGTATCCCAATGGATTTTCCTGCAATATCTGGGTGAACAACAACCAGGAACGGGTAGAAGTATGTCAGGCTGTGGTGGAAATGCTCAGGGAAGTGGGAATTAACGCCAGGCTTGAGGTGATGGAATTCGGCGCTTTTATCCAGCGCACGACCGCTGCGGAGCACGATTTGGCTTATTTCGGCTGGGTTACCTCCACCAAGGATGGGGACTATACCTACTATTCCCTGGAACATTCCAGCCAGCAGGGCGCAGCGGGGAACCGCAGTTTTGTGGCGGATCCGGAAGTTGATCGTCTGGTTACGTTAGGCCGCACCAGCGTGGATAGGTCAATTCGGGATAAGGCGTACCAGGATCTGGCGATCTATTTGGCGGATCTGACCAATAATGCCAATATTGTTTATACCCAGATCAATGCAGGGGGGAACAATAAAGTGGAAAACTTCATCCTTGACCCCATCGGATACCATAAACTTGAAAATGTGCAGGTAAGGCGCTAATACCGCCGCTTTTCACAGGAGATACCTATGCGTTTGGCCAAGATAAGCTGGCCCCAGGCAGAAGCCTATTTTAAAAAACATGATACTGTTTTAATCGCTATCGGCAGCATTGAGTGTCATGGCAGGCATCTGCCCCTGGGAACCGACACCCTCATCCCCGATCGGCTTCTTGAACTTATGGAGGAAAAAAACAAGGATATCCTCATCGTCCCCACTCTACCTTACGGGTCATGCGACAGCCTTGAACCCTTTCCCGGTACGATCAACCTAGGGATGGATCTCCTCTATCAACTCCTCCGCCGCATCATCGACAGCCTTCGTCTCCACGGCGCACGGAAGTTCATCATCCTCAACGGGCATGGGGGTAATGTCAAAACCATTGAACGTTTGGGTATAGAACTGGATAGGGAGGGCTGTCTTTTGGCCCTCCTTAACTGGTGGCTTAATGTATGGGAGATGGATCCTGCCTGGAAGGGCGGTCATGGAGGTGGTGAAGAGACCGCAGGCATCATGGGCATCGATCCTTCCCTGGTGGACATGAGCGAGATAGACAAGGATATGGTACTAAAGGATGTGTCTCCGGGGCTCAAAGCTACGGGGTTTTATACGGCCCTCTTCAAGGGGGTTCAGGTAACTATTCCCCGGCTTACCCCCCATGTAACGGATAACGGCTGGATAGGCCCGGATCATCCCAATACCGCTACCCCGGAATGGGGCCGCACGATGCTGCAAACTATGGCGGACTACCTTGCAGATTTTGCGGTGGAATTTGAAAAGGTGTCCCTCCCAGGATCTCCCCATACTTAGGATGGAATGATGGATAAAGAACAGACCCTATTGATGATAAAAGAATTGTCCAATGCTCCCGGTGTATCCGGTTTTGAGGACGAAGCGGTTGCCGTCCTCCGCCGGTACAGTGCGGGGCTGGGGGAATTGAGCGAAGATGCCATGCGCAACCTCTATATAAAACGCTCAGGCAGAGCAGGAGTGCCGGTACTGCAACTGGATGCCCACAGCGATGAGGTCGGCTTTATGGTGCGGGCTATACGTCCCAACGGGATGCTGGACTTTATACCCCTGGGCGGCTGGGCGGTAACCAGTATTCCCTCCCATAAGGTGTTGGTCCGCAATAGGGAGGGAACGTATATTTCCGGGATTGTCGCGAGTAAGCCTCCTCACTACATGAGCGAGGCGGAACGGAAAGTCCTGCCGGAAATTTCGAGTATGGTTATTGATATAGGCGCTTCAAACGACCGGGAAGTACGGGAGGAATACCGTATTTCCATTGCCGCTCCGGTGGTTCCCGATGTGGCCTTTGAGTACCAGGCGGATCACGACATTATGATAGGCAAGGCCTTTGACAACCGCCTGGGCTGCGCCGCCATTGTGGCCGCCCTCCGGGACTTAGTCGGTGCGGAACTGGGGGTGGAGATTACCGGGGCCTTTGCCGCCCAGGAGGAAATGGGGCTCAGGGGGGCAACGGTAACGGCCCAGGTAGTTAAGCCCGATATTGCCATCGCCTTTGAGGGCTGCCCCGCGGATGATACGGTGGTGGAACCCTATGCCGTCCAGACCGCTATCAAAAGGGGGCCCATGTTGCGCCATATCGACGCCCGCATGATCACTAACCCGCGGTTCCAGCGTTTTGCCCTGGATACGGCTGCCAAAAAGGACATCCCCGTTCAAGAAGGGGTCCGTACCGGAGGGGCTACCAACGGCGGTGTTATTCACCTCTCCGGCAAGGCCGTTCCGGTGATCGTGATCGGCATCCCCGCCCGCTACATCCACACCCATTACAGTATCGCTTCCTATACCGATTTTGAAAATTCCGTTACGCTGGCCTGCGAAGTGATCCGTACTCTTAACGCATCGATCATCGGCGGGTTTTAACCCATGCGCGTCGGAGGGATGTTCTGTCTTGAAAACCCTGTGGGACAGGCGGATGGAAATGCCGACGAAAGCTCCCCCCAGGATCCGGTAAGCCCAGGAACTTACCTGGATACGCTGGGAGAGGAGGTGCGGCTCTGTATGTCCGGTCGCTGCGCCCTCTACTCCTGTCTTCTGGATTTACAAGCGGAAGACACAAGACGGATCGCCTACCTGCCGGCCTATACCTGCGAAACCGTTATAGCCCCCTACAAAAAGGCAGGCTATACCCTCCGTTTTTACGATGTTTCCCCGGAAGCGCTCACCCCTCGATTCGATCGGAATCTTATTCCCCATATTTCCCTTTTGGGCCTCTGCGGTTACTACGGCTTTTCCTCCTATGACCGGGACTTCGTGGGAGAATGTGTTGACGCGGGGATCACCCTCGTGCAGGATATTACCCACAGCGCCTTTTCCGCCGATGGCATTGATAATCGCGCCCGGTATGTTGCGGGGAGCCTCCGTAAATGGATGGGAATACCCGCCGGTGGTATCGCCTTGAAGCGGCAAGGCCGGTTTACTCGCCCCCTGTTGCCTGCCGAGGAGGAGCATCTTGCAGGCAGAATTTCCTGTTTTGAAGAACAGCAGCGGGTTATTGCCGGAGAGAGCGGGGCCAGCGAGGAAAGGGTGAGCGATATCTTCTGGAAGACCGAAATGCGCCTGCGAAGCATGTTCAACGCATACGGAAGCGATGAACTTTCAGCGAAAATTATAAGAGCTTATCCCTACCGGAACCTCATCCACCTAAGGCGAAAAAATTACAGGTATATCCTGTCTCAAAACCCCTTTAACCCCCAGGCCATACCGGTATTTCCGCAGCTTGCAGACGGGGTGTGCCCCAGCCACCTTAGTCTCTATGCCGCAAACCGGAAACGCGCCTTAGCCGTCCTGAACGATCATGGGATAAAAGCCACCGTGTATTGGCCCTTCCACGGGGAGATAAGCCCGGCGGATTTCCCCGGCGCTGCCTATATCTATGAACATATCTATTCGGTTCCCGTCGATCAACGGTACTCCGAAACGGAAATGGCCCTGGTCTCCGAAGCCCTCAGAGCCGCCGGAACGGGTGAGTCGTTTTCGTAGGTTTGGGATTTGACGGATTTTTTGCTGCCGGAAATTTGCGGAACTTTGGCCTAAAATTAGACTTGTGAGCTAAGCCGGCTGGTTATTGTACTGATATTATAATCTAAATCATACTATCTTTAGTCCGATGCATTTTCCCGCCAACGAATCTTTGGTTCGCGGGCTGCGAAACTGCTATTTTTTAGCGGAATTTGTTCGGAAACCGTAGATTCCAGAGGAATCTGAAGTTCCCAAACAAACTCTATTATTAAACCCTAACTCCGCCCGAATTTACCCTGTCTAATCCGAAAAAGTGGCCTAATTCCTTATGGTACTTAACTTTACAGAAGAGAAAGAGTATTATATAGACAACTTAATTAATCTGTCTATTTGTGAAGGAATATATGAACCTGCCTTCTTGGGTCTTGCCGTTCAAAGAACCTCACACCGCCATAAAATGTATCACGGGTATCTACTATAAATATGCGGTAACTTATCGCTATGAGCCCACCCGCAAACGTACCATACCCAAGTCCGGTGTATTATTGGGAAAAATCACCGAACAAGACGGGTTTGTCCTTTCGCCCAAACACACCGTACAAGTCTAGAACATAACCGATTACTGACACCGTTTCTGGCGGATGCAGAGGTCAGAACTCATGCTGAGGTTTTTGCTAAATTTAGGGATGTTGCACCTGCCGGTTGAATCCGGCGGATAATTTCTAAATCAAGAGCGCATACCGGTTACTTAGACTGGTTTATAGGGAGTCCCAAGGGGACCCCCTTTTTTGAGGAGGGCCAGGCGTCCCTTAGTTATTGATACATGATCACATAGGGACGGGGCGTGAGTTCGAAGACTTGCTTGGGGCTAAGCAGGGGGTTATCATATCCTGCCCCGGGGATGCTGAAGTTGTAGAACAGTTTGAAACCCTTCACCGGCATATTGAAGGCCTGGGCATTAAAGGCATAGGAATCCCGTTTCAGGTGGGGAGGACCGAAACCGTCGGCGCAGTGGACCAGCCGGACCCGCTGGAAGTTGGTTCTTACCTGTTCCCGGTTCCGGATCATCCGCCAATTAAATTGATGGATCACCAGCATCCGTTCTCCGGGAATCTGGTTTGCCAGGATATACTCTTCCATAGCTTTTTGAACTTGGTTAATCTCCTCCGCGGTAACGGTACCGATTTCCTGCATGGGCTTGGTGGTCCGCCATTCAGGGTCCAGGGCGAGGTGGACATTGGGATAATGAAGAAAGGGAAACATTCTTTTAATGGCGTCTACCGGATTATACCGGCCGATCTGATGATCAATAAAGACCAGCATATCATGGTCCAGCCCATAATTTATATATTTCATGAGAAGTTGTTCATTGATGATCCCGATTTCCCCCTGGGGCCATACCGTCCCAAAGATGATATAAAAAGCCTTACGGACACCCCGCCCACCGTTCACCGCCCGATATTCCGCGGCCAGCTTGGTAAGACGGGCATCTAATTCCTCAATAGGGTACCTGCCGAGGATACCCATGTTCACCGAATTGGGATGCCCATAGAACGCAAGCACATCATTATTGAGCAGGATAGAGAGGTCCCGCTCAGGGGCAGGCACTTCCCCTTCCTGGGGAACCCCATAGTTCGCTCCCTCCTTCCCCAGGGAACGGACCGTATCCATAAAATACAGGGATGGAAATCGAAAGGATGCTTGAGCCTGAACTTCCTGGACATGTATGGCAAAGGAGAAAATACAACATACCCCATACCGCCGCCATAACCGTAAAACCCTATGGTTCCATAGTTTAGAAATGCCCTGAGCCGCTTTCATCATCAGAATTCAGAATAGAGTATAAAAAGAAAAAATAAAAGGGTAAGCCCGCCGGATCACCGGATAAACCTATCGAAATACCAATCCCTCCAATCCCAGAAAAAGCCTGGAAACCTGAACCCCCTATGCCCGTCCCTTCACGAACCCTGCCTGGAAGAAAATCCGGGAATCCAGGCTGCTTCATAGGGAGGGTGCAGCTCCGCCTCGCTGCCGCAATACCTCGTAGCATAGAATACCCGCAGCCACTGAGACATTAAGGGAATCGATCTTACCCTTATGCGGAATCCCCACCAGGGCATCACAGCGTTCCCGGAGCAAGCGGGATATCCCGGTCCCTTCGCCTCCCAGGATAAGGGCGAGACGACCCCGAAGATCCCGCTCGTATATCGGGTCCCCCTGCATATCAGCCCCATAAACCCAGAACCGGGCATCCTGTAGTTCCTGTACCGACCGAGGCAGGTTGGACACTTCTACTACCGGAACCCAGGATACGGCACCGGCGGAAGTTTTGGAGATACTCTGGGCATGTTTGGCAATACGCCGGTGCCGGGTAATTACCAGATCCACACCGAACTGATCACAGGAACGAAGGATGGCCCCGTAGTTGTGGGGGTCCGTGATTTCATCCAGGATCATGACCAGCACCTGCTGCCGTTCTCCCAGATCCGCGATGAATCCATCCAAGGTAATGGCACTATGCTGCGGGAGATCCGCCAGGTGTAAGGCAATGCCCCGGTGATCGGGAGCGAGACGATCCAGATCATGAGTACCTACCCGCTGGATAGGGACCTTATGTTCCTGGGCCAGGGTAATACTTTCCTGGGCCCGAGGACCCGCTTTAGCGATCAGCAGGGGCCCTGTAGCCTTTCCCGACTTAAGCGCTTCTTCTATGGCATGAAATCCCGTAAGATACCCCATACTCCTGCTCCTTCATTCGTTCATATCGTAGGTTTTGCCGTATTGAACAATCGTTGTATCAGGATACCCCATCTCGCTGAGGTATTGCTTAAAGGCTCGCTGAGCCTTGGGTTCTCCATGAACCAACAGCACTTGTTTTAACCGGGACGTATCCAGGGATCCCAGCCATTCCGAGGCTTCCGCATAATCCGCATGGGCACTGAAGGCATGGATCTCCTCAACCTCGGCTTTCCGCTTAAGCCACTGACCGTGGATCTTCACCTCCGGCTCTTTGTTACGAATCCGCCTGCCCAGGGTATTCTGGGCCATATATCCTACGGTCAGAATGGTGGTGTTCGGATCACCGATGTGGTGAATCAGGTGATGCTGGATCCGACCGGCCTCGCACATACCGTCTGCGGAAATGATGATAAGGGGACCGGGATGATCGTTTAAGGCCTTAGATTCGCTGACACTGGTGGTAAAATGAAGGGCATTGAACCCGAAGGGATTTTTATGGTGTTTGATAAAGGCTTCATGAATAGCTTCATCGTAACATTCGGGATGTACCTGGAAGATGGTCGTGGCGTTGGTGGCCATCGGAGAATCCACATAAATAGGAATCTCCGGAATGATGCCTTCATCCACCAGGAGGTGAAAATAGTACACCAACTCCTGGGTCCGCTCTATGGCAAAGGCAGGAATGAGGATCTTCCCCTTGGTTTTTACCATCCGTTGGGCAATCTCCGCGAGCTTCTTTATGGCATCATCGGTATTATCATGCCGGCGGTCTCCGTAGGTACTTTCCAGAATGATATAATCCGGCGCCGGGACCTGGTCGGGATCCCGTATGATGGGCTTTCCCTTACGGCCCAGATCGCCGGAACAGAGGATACGGGTCTCTTTCCCCCGCTTTTTGACGGTAATGAGGGCCATAGCAGAACCCAAAATATGACCGGCATCGTAGAATTCCAGGGTAATCCCCTCACCGATAAAAACCGGACGCTTATAGGATATGCCCACTATTTGGTTCGTAGCCTGAATCGCGTCCTTTTCATCATAGAGCGGAGTCCAGGTGAAGGTTTCCCCCTTTTTTTCAGCGAGTTTACGTAAGTACATCGCGTCCCGGGCTTGTATCGTAGCGGAATCCATCATAATGAGGTTGGAAATATCCCTGGTTGCAGAGGTAGCATAGATATTCCCCTGATAACCCTGTTTAATGAGCAAGGGCAGGAGGCCGCAGTGATCATGGTGGCCGTGGGTTAAGACCACCGACTCGATCCGGTCCGTGGCGATACCGAAGTTCCGGTTTTTCCGATCCGCCTCGGCCCGGGAGCCCTGAAAGGCGCCGCAATCCACGAGGTAGGATTTCCCATCTATCTCGATCACATGTTTAGAGCCGGTTACCTCCTCGGCCGCGCCGAGGGAATAGAAATTGATATCCATGAGGAATAGGATACCCTATTTTTCGATCTCCGCACATACCCCAGGGACCGGCCTGGGGTTTTTCAGACCACATCACCACTAAACGGGAGACTGTCTTCTGGGTAATGTTGTTCTTGTCGGCATAGGCGAGGGTGTCAAGTACTTCCTGATGGTCGATGAATTCATCCGCTGAGGATGAGGCGGGATTATACATGGTTTTCTCCTTTGAGGCCGCCGGATACGGCGGTTTTCACCGTTATACCAGGAAGGTTCCCCAGCTTGCCCGTGAGGGCGTTAATCGCGTCGAGTTCACCCTGGAGGGTGATGGCGATCACCGCCGTTTCATCGTTTCCTCCTGGTTGAAACCGGTTCAAAATGGTTGGGGACAAAAAAGCCCCCGGGTAAACCCCGAGGGCGGAACAATGCACGAAATGCAACTTAAACACCCTCGCCGAACCAGAACAAATATTGGTTCATAAGGTTTTGGTAAATGAGCCCAATCCAAGCAAGAAGCCTCTTACTCAGATGGATATTTTCATTGTACTACGGGCGTAGAGGGGTGTCAAAAAAAATTACGTCTTTTCACGCGGGGAAGGGGGACGCGCTATGGGGCCAGGGTCAGGGCTTTTTCAAAGGTATAGGTCCGGTTTTTTTCATGAGTTTGCCTGAGGCATATTGGGTTATGATCCGCATCCGGTACACCCCGGCACAGCGGGGATCACCGCTGTGATTTCCGAGGGGTCTACCCGCGCCGCCCTCGGCTATCACGTCCGCTACGACTTGCTTCTCCACCTCAAGCACGTAGTTGCTGAGATACGCGGAAGGAGATTCGAAGTTTACCACGGCTATCCGCAGCCCCTCCTGCCGCAGCACTTCGAGATTGTTCCGCGCTCCGGCATGATTGGGATTAATCTGCAACACCCGTTCCCAGTTTGCTGGTAACTGTCAATTCTCCCCCTGTTAGAGAGAGATGTTCCAAGGGAGGAGGGTAATCCAATCATCCGTGGAAACGGCATAAGGAATACGCTCAAATAGCGTTTGAAGATATTTTAAGGGGTTAAGACCGTTGAGTTTCGCGGTTTCTATCACTGAATACAATAGACCTGTTTAATAACACTCTAAACCAGCCTGTCATAATTTATGATACCGCAAATCAAAGTCATTCTCAAAGAATGACGGTTACAGCAATGCCCCCGGTAAGGATATGACATACATCTAAATATTTTTATCATGCCGTTGATATGTTCAATGACAACACGCCTGCGCGAAAGCTTTTTGTTGTACGCTTTTTCCCTTTTAGTCGGTTGGCGGTTTTTACGTTTTTTTATCGGAACATAACTGTTTGAATGGTGTTGTTCTATTCCCGTGTATCCGAGATCGGTGTCAAGCGGAATCGAACTGCTGATATCTTTTCCTATGGTATCCTTAAACATTTTGAAATCATGCACGCTGCCTTTGGCCTCCTGTACGTCGATAATTTGCCGGCTGCTCCGCTCCATTATGACCTGCGTTTTCAGCGTGTGCCGTTTTTTTCCCTGAATAGTAGTCTTTTTGGTTCTTTTTAGGGCGGTTTATCGGACTTTCCGTAACATCCACCACGATATACTGAATTGACTCCGATTTTCTTTTTAGCTTCTTTTTTCCGGGCAGGGCGAATGCGCCGTCGGCGGCCGGCGTGTTTTCCACCCATTGAATGGCAAGGCATATCGTGCCTTTGCAGGCACTGTATTCCGCTGCGATACTGTCCATTGTACGGTACTCCAGCAGGTATTTCAGGGTAATATACAGCTTGTCCTCGACCGGAAGTTTAGGCAGACAGCCGCCTTTTTTATGCAAAACATTGTATTCCTTTCGCAGAATCACCGGCATTTTTTAAAAGCAGCGGGTTTCACCCCGTACAGCCGTTTAAAAAGAGCCGCTTTAGCGTCTTCTGCTTTTTCTGCTTTTTCTCCTTTTCTCATGCCCATCATATAGCATATTTGAAGTTATTAAACAAGTCTAATCAACTGTACACAGTATAGGCTAGAGAAAAATCATCGCTTTCCAGAAGTTTGTATGCCATTTTTTCGTATCGGCGTTCCTCATATCAGAATCAAAATCCTTGAAGGCAAGTATGACATAAAACGGCTTTTTATCAGGATTGTTTTTTCTATACAAAGCCTCTTTCAATATCGTATATTTCTGATCCCATTCTGATATGATGTGCCTTTTGTCAATAGTTTTCAAACAACAATCTTAAAAATATTTCTCCTATCGTTACTATTCACAGCCCGATAGCCGGTGTAGGGGTATCTCCCACGGTACGCCTAAGCCAAGCACTTGACAGCGCTTCGAGTTTTCTATGAAGTGGTACCAGCGGTTGCGGAAGCCGG
>JAIRNP010000022.1 GCA_031258005.1 Treponema sp. | reverse complement strand
AGTATTAAAAAAATCGATAATAGGTGGGATGGTTTGGGAAATCATGAGTGCCTCCAATCTCCCCTCTATCGGCTTTTTTTATCCCTTCTTTACCCCTTTTTTAATGCGCTCGCCCTGGTATAATCCTAGCGGGTGCTGACTTTTCGGCGTAGCGGGAGCGAATTGCTCTAGGGACGGCCAAGGACACCGTTACCGACGTGCTGCGGAGTATCGAAGCGTTGTTATGGTATGACAATTATGATTACCTCAACAACCACCGGAAGGGCGATATTAGGGTTAAGTTTGAGTCGGTTAATGAAGTCGAAATGGACGAAATGGGGAATTTTGTCGGCGACAAGACGCATCAGTCCTGGCTTTGGTGGGCAATAGACCGTACTACCGGGGAGCCGCTGGCATTTCAATTGGGCATATGGGAACATGAAAGCCAGGATGAACTCTTAGCTTTACTCTAGTGTCATTACGGATGTGGTGTTCTCGGTTGGTAGGAAAAGGCATTCGTTTTTCCAAAGACCCCAAGCCGTTCCGTATCCTTAGGGTTCTGCGGTGGGAGCGCTCTTTGTCCTGGCCAATACCATGAGCAATGCAATATCCCCCTGACGGACCCCGGGGATCCGGGCTGCCTGGTCAAGGGTGAGGGGATGAACCTGGGAGAGTTTCTCCTTGGATTCTGCGGAAAGACCGGGGATGGCCCTATAATCCAGGGCCTTATCCAACTTGATGGCTTCCATTTTGGCGTTCCGCGCGGCTGCCCGCTTTTCCTTTTCCAGGTAACCGGCATATTTTATATCCAACCGCGCGTGATTAAGCCATTCCTTTGGATAGACCTCCAATTCCGGGGCATAGGGGAGCAGTTCTTCCAGAGGCACTGCCGTGTCCGCCAAGGTTCGTTCCAGGGTATCTCCTCCATGAGGCCGGAGACTCAGGGCTGCTGCGGAACGCTCCTGTTCCCGAAGACCCGGTACGGTCCGGTTCCGCAACAGTTCCCGGATCATCTCCAGGGCTTGGGTCTTTCGCCGGAACCGTTCCCAGCGCTGTTCCTGCACGAGGCCCAGCTCCCGAGCCTTGGGAGAGAGCCGGGAATCGGCAGTGTCATGGCGTAATACCAGACGGTGTTCTGCTCGGCTGGTAAACATCCGGTAGGGCTCGGTGGTTCCCAGGGTGGTAAGGTCATCAATTAAAACCCCGATATAGGCCTCGGCCCGTCCTAAAACCAGGGGTGGAGCTCCCCGGAGTTTCATGGCCCCATTGATCCCCGCGATGATACCCTGAGCCGCGGCCTCTTCATAGCCGGAACTGCCATTGGTCTGACCTGCCACCAATAAGCCTCCCAGCCGCTTGGATTCCAGGGTAGGGAAGAGATCCAAAGGGTCAAGGTAATCATATTCTACCGCATAGGCGGGTCTGACTATCCGGGCTTCCTCAAGTCCGGGGATGCTGTGGATGAAATCCTGCTGCACATCTTCCGGGAGGGAACTCGATGCCCCGTTGAGGTACATTTCATGAGTAGTACGTCCTTCAGGCTCAATGAAAATATGGTGCCGGTCTCGTTCAGGGAATCGAATCACCTTGTCTTCAATAGAGGGGCAATACCGGGGGCCGATCCCGCGGATTTTACCGCCGTACAAGGGGGATCGGTGGATATTCTCTTTAATGATCCTATGGGTTTGGGGAGTGGTATAGGTGATCCAGCAGGGAACCGAAGGGCGGTCAAAAAAAAATCCGGGATCCACATCAAAGGAAAAAGGGGCTGCTCTCTCACCGTCCTGCCGTTCCAGCCGGGCATAATCAATACTGTTCCCCGCGATACGAGCAGGGGTACCGGTTTTGAGCCTACC
The DNA here is from genome assembly GCA_031258005.1 of Treponema sp. GTDB lineage: Bacteria > Spirochaetota > Spirochaetia > Treponematales > Breznakiellaceae > JAIRLU01. The sequence continues at coordinate 4,896 of JAIRNP010000022.1, read as the reverse complement.
CAAGGGAAAACCTCGGCGCCGCAAACTGAGCCCCAGTCCTAGCGCAGCCCCTTCTCCCAGGCGGCCCTGGGGCGCATCGTACTCACCGATGAAGATCCTCCCTTCCATAAAGGTTCCGGTAGTCAGGATCACCACCGGAGCGCTGATGCGGCGCCCCCGCTCGGTGAGGACCCCCTGGACACGGTCCGGAGATCCTGCCACTAAAAGGTCAACCACCGTATCCATCAGGATCGAAAGTCCCTTCTGACTTTCTAGGGCGGATCGGGCCGCTGCCTGGTAAGCCCATTTATCCGCCTGGGCACGGGGGGCTTGTACCGCAGGTCCCCGGGAACGGTTGAGGATCCGGTACTGAATACTGCTTGTATCAATGAGTTTCCCCATTTCGCCGCCTAGGGCATCCACTTCCCGAACCAGGTTACCCTTAGAAAGTCCTCCTACTGCGGGATTGCATGAGAGCGCGCCGATCCGATCGGGGTTTTGGGTGATGAGCAGACCCGTGAATCCAAGGCGGGTAAAGGCCAGGGATGCTTCAATGCCCGCATGTCCTCCGCCTATAATGATACCGTCATAATCCATGTGCACCATATGAAGGGGCCTAGAAAAACCCCATCCCCTTTACCGAGTCGTTACGGTGTATTGCAAACCCGGTGTTTCTTGCCGCAGCCCCAAACCGGAGGCCCCCTCATGCCACGTAACCGGTTTCACGCAGAAATAATATCCTTAAACTCTTTTTCGTCCAGAGATTCCCTTTCAAGGAGAAGATCTGCTACGGTGTGGAGAAGGGCCTTATTTTGGGAGAGCCGGTCCCGGACTCGGGCGTATTGTTTTTCCAGGATATGGGCAATTTCCTCATCAATGTACTGCTGGGTTGCTTCAGAATACTCCCGGTGCAACAAGGGCTCCGAGGCATGGGGCCCGCCCAACATCCCTGCCCCTCGCTGGGTAAGGGCCACGTTTTTGAAACGGCTGCTCATGCCGTAATCCGTGATCATCCGGCGGGCAATATCAGTGGCCTTGGTGAGATCATTGGCCGCGCCGGTGGAGATCTTACCGAAGATCAGTTCCTCTGCAGCCCGGCCGCCGAGGAGCACATCGATCTTACCCAGAAGTTCCTCTTCAGTCATCAGGTAGCGGTCCTCTATCGGCATTTGAAGGGTATACCCCAGGGCTCCAAAACCTCGAGGCACAATGGAGATTTTCTGCACCGGATCTGAACCCGGGGTAAAGGCTGCTATCAAGGCATGGCCGGTTTCGTGGAAAGCCACGATCCGGCGTTCATCTGGGGATATGATGCGGTTCTTTTTCTGGAGTCCTGCCACGGTTTTTTCGATAGCCTCTTCAAAGTCCTTCTGAATAACCTGGGTTCTCCCTCCTCGGACCGCAAGGAGCGCGGCTTCGTTGACGATGTTCGCGAGGTCTGCCCCGACAAAACCGGAAGTGAGCCGGGCAATGGCATCCAGGTCCACCTGAGGACTGAGTTTGACTGTTTTGGAATGGATCCGTAGGATCGATTCCCTGCCTTTGAGGTCAGGTCGGTCCACCAGCACCTGCCGGTCAAACCGTCCGGGCCGCAGCAGCGCCGGATCTAATACATCGGGCCGGTTGGTGGCAGCCAGGATTATGAGGCCGCTTGTGGCGTCAAACCCATCCATTTCCACCAGCAGTTGGTTCAGGGTCTGTTCTCGCTCATCGTTACCTCCGGCGATGTTATTGATCCGGCTCTTGCCGATGGCGTCAAGCTCATCAATGAAGATGATACAGGGAGCCTTGTCCCGGGCTTGCTTGAAGAGGTCCCGAACCCGGGCTGCGCCCACGCCGACGAACATTTCCACAAAGTCCGCGCCGCTCATGCGGAAAAAAGCCACCCCCGCTTCACCGGCTACGGCCCGGGCCAAGAGGGTTTTTCCGGTCCCTGGAGGCCCCACGAGGAGTACCCCTTTGGGGATCTTGCCGCCAATATCGGTGTACTTCTTGGGATTCTTGAGGAAATCCACCACCTCTACCAGTTCTTCCTTAGCCTCGTCAACCCCGGCCACATCGGAGAAGCGGGTAACAATATCCCCTTCCGCCACGATCACCGCTCGGTTCTGCCCCACGGATAATACATTACCCCCCATGTTTCCCAGACGTTTCATGAGGAAACGCCAAATGAAAAAGAAAAAGGCAATCGGCAGGACCCAGCTAAAAATGATATTCAGGATTGCACTCCCCTCCCGGGAAATCGCGTAATAGGCCACCTGTTTTTCATCCATAAGCTTGATGAGATCCGGATCATTGAGGGGCACCGTACGATACACCGGCTCCGCGGTGGCCATGTAGGGGTTTCTGATAGAAGGCCCTGGAGGAAGTTCCCTTTTCTGGGAAGTATAGCCGGTAAAATAGGATTCGGTGAGTTCCACCCGTTTAATCTCCCCGGAGGCGATCTTGCTCTTAAATTCGGAAAAATCAATGGTCGGGTTCACCCGTTTCATAAAGACATAGTTAAAGAGGCTCATCCCCACCACCAGGATCAAAATATAGATGATAGAGAATTTCCAGCCCCCAAAGGGTTTGGGATTGGGGAGCGGAGGACCGCCGAAAGGGAATTTGAACCCCTTATGCTTGTTGTTTTTTCGCTCACCCATCCAATCCCTCCTTATTACGAAGCTTCTTGTTTAATACAAATATCAATCTTTTGATAAGGGATTTCAATATGTTCCTGTTCAAACCGCTGTTTAATGCCCATGAGTATCGAATTCCTGATGTTCCAATAGTTGGTCTTCTCAAACCACACCCCAAACAACAGGACCACCCCGGTCCGGTCGAATTTATCTATCCCGAAAAGGGGAGAAGGGTTGTCAAGACAGTACCTGTTCTGAGCGGCTTCATCCAAAAGGATCTCCCGGACCCGTTCCAGGTTTTCCGCATAGGGTACGGTGAGACTGAGATCCATCCGCCGTATCGGAAACCGGGTAACGGTTATCAGGTTGCTTTTGATGATGGTTTCATTGGGAATACGGACGAAAAGGTTATCGTAGGTCCGGATCTTCACGGAAAGCAGGTCCATAGACATGACGATCCCGGTGATGGTATCCACGGTAATGGCATCCCCCACCTGGAAAGGACGTTCCGAGAGGATAAAGAGTCCTGAAATAAAACTGGACATGGAGGTCTGCGCGGCAAACCCAAAGACAATTCCTGCAACTCCTGCTGCTCCCAGGATAGCTGACGTATCAATGCCCATGGTTTTAAAGACAAAGAGGACCGCCATGACCAACCCGGTGTACCGGATGCCCTTCTTGACGATGAACGTACGTTGTTCGCTGATCCTGCCCTTGAGGAGCTTCCCCAGAATGAATTGGATCAGGTTAAAAACGATGAGGATGATGAAAACCATGACCAGGGTTTGCATGATCCTGACGATGAGGTCCAAAGGCTTGGTTTCCGCGGAAAACTGCGTTACCGCTTCTGAAAGAATGGTAGTATCCATGTATGGCTCCCTACAGGCTGGTTATGTTCTTTATGAAGTCCGCGCCTTGACGGATGAGTATATCTTTCATACCGTTCCGTACAGATGAACGGATCTTCCGGTATGATTCCGGTATCTCCGGGAGCACATTCATTTCGATATTCCCCCCGATGATAGAATCCAACGCTACCGTATCGGACCATAAGCTGCCTTCATGTTCATAAATACTCAAGGGTTCAGTATAAATAGCCAGGCGGTCCAATTCAAGCGGTGTTTTGGAACGGTTCCGGATCACCAGGGGGCAACGGATCAAAGAAAGGGGGGCGGTGCAGGCCGCCTCAGGGTCCCAGATGATGCAATGGGATGTGAGGGAGATGCAAAGCATACCCGATGCGGTATCATCCCCAAACCAGGCTTCCGAGCAGGTGAAGGGTGTGAAGGCAGCTATCCGCTGATTATCCTCAGTCTCAAAGGACAAGACCGGCGGAAACAGCAGGGTCAAACGAAGTTCTGCGGCGGGAACCAGGCAGAGCTTCTCCTCTATGGGTACTAAGTAGGGTTTTTCACTGAACATCGGGGACAGGGTAAGGGCGGTTCCCGATCCTACCATAACCGAGCGGGGAAGCGCTTCCGGGGGAACCCCCTGGTGGGGTCCGTAGAAATCATCGGTCATATCCTTAAAGAGCAGCCCCTGAAAGGCGGTGTGCCAGCGTTCCCCTTCTTTTTTCACGTACCCCAAGGCGCCGTTCACGTTCCAGCAATACCACAGACCTTCTTGTGGTTCAAAGGTATTAAGTAAAAAATTCTCCATGAAAAATCCTCCATAACAATATACTTCTATAAAATAGAATCGGATACTGGAAGATTACAGGATAAACCCAAAGAAACAATAGGGGAGGGTCTATGCTTCTTTGAGGAGGCCCTTCGACTGATTCTGGATATGAGGAGTAGAAAGGCATGGTAGAAAACACCTGCCATAGGTTCCCATAACCGGGATTACCTGGCGACCGCCCAAGGAGGGCGGGGTATCTTCCAAAAACTTTAGATTTTGAACAACTCTATTGTTTGATATACACACTCCCATCTTCTAAAACCAAACGATTGCCTTCTAATGTATATTGATGCTCTTGTGGGAAAGAACTTTCCCAACCGTCTCCACGCATTTTGACAAGGTGTGCAAATACCCCATGATTTGCCAAATTAAACCAAGCCCCGCCACCAGCCTTGCCCTTAGGCAAAACCAGCGGCGGGGCCGCGCGGTTCAGGTTCCGCTTGACGCGAAGCCTTCCCGCTTATTCTTTGGTGAGTACTGTCTCGGAATCGCTGCCGCCAATAGTGCAGGTTGAACCGGAGATGGTGTAGGGCCCGAGGCTGCTCCTTACAGAACCGAAGGAGGAATTATACATGTAGAGATTGGAGCCGTCCGCCTTCCAGATTGCAGAAACGCT
>JAIRNP010000014.1 GCA_031258005.1 Treponema sp. | reverse complement strand
GCTCGGCAGCGTTCCAAAAGGCGTCGGTTATTTCCCATGAATGTTCCTGTTTCATCTTTCCCCTCCTTATTTCTTTTATCGGAGGGTTCCTCGCTCTTATTTAGGCATAAGTCCTTAATAAAGGTACAAATTGCTGTGGCTGAAGCAAAGCGTCGTGGCTATACTCCCTGTGGAATTTGCAAGCCAGGGGATTGATAGCAAAGAGCCTCCATAGGGGAGGGCCGGCGGTTACGTCAAGGCAGAGGAGGTCAAGTTTGAGGTAATTTCACGGCAACGATTGACAGCTTATCTTCTATAGAATATATTAAAAACAACAAGCAACAACTTGTAACAATTTATTAGATTTGTTTCGGGACCAAGAGGTCGTGGGTTCAAATCCCACTTGCCCGATTTTAATTGCTTGCTATATATAGACTTATAGGACATGGTCGGAAGACCCGGTAAAGAATGTCAAGTCGGAGCAAGAAAATAGATTATCCCGTCTTCAGGAAACCGGTCAAAGGAAAATCAGGCCGTCAAATCCATAGGTGGTATTATTATTGGATAGGGGGTAAACGGCAAACTGAACCGGTACACTATCACCGGGGTTCTGTCTGCGCGAAGATGGCGCGGACTAAAGTCCGACCGCTTTTTTTAGGATCTCATTCGCCTCCTTCAGCATCTTGTTCTCTTTCCGCAGGCGGCTCAGTTCTTCGTCCCGGGGCCGGGGAAGGGCGGCAGTCCGGTTCCTGCCGTTTCCCGCGCTTGTTGCGTCCACCGTTAGAGCTGGCTCCCGTTGATGCCCAAGTCCCGGGCTATCTGGCTCACCGGCTTCTCCCGTTTCTGTGCCAAGGCTGCCGCCGCGGCTTTGAAATCCTTGGTATACACCCGTCGTTCTTTGTCTTGTTTTCCATATTTTTCTCCTCTCGTATTGTATTCCCCGCTTATTTTTGTATCTACCAGATGGGGTAAGGTCCAGTTTTACGCTGGAGCTTCTTGCAAAACCCGATCCTTCGGTTCGATGTGGTTTTGCAAGAAGCTCCAGCAATTTTTCGCCAACGAACCTCGGGTTCGAGCGAACCTCCTGTTCGCGGGCTGCAAAACTGCGTTTTTGAAAGAGGCTCGATGATCTGATAAATAATTACCTATTAGACCGGCTTGGAGCGCCGTAAATCACTCACTATAAGCTGAGGAGTTTCAATGCCGTTAAACCAATTTCGGGAAACCTTGAACACCAGGTCTACGGTATCGTTTATATCAAAGTCCCGCTTTACTTTGTCCGCAGCCTGCCAGTATACCCCAGGCCATTTATATTTTCCTGCGTCTAAGGTGAGCTTGACATGTTTAGCTTCAGTCTTCCCCATAAACGTGATGTCCGTTACCTTGAGTGCCCGGGCCATAAAGGTGAGAGGTTCATTACCGGTTCCATACGGCTCGAAATGATCTATCACCTTAAAAATATCCGGCGTAAGATAGGAATGGGGCAGCTCTGCATCTACCGTGATGGTTTCTTCATCCTCCTGGGCTGAGAATTCCATAGTCCGACAGAGCATTTTCAAACGGTTCAAAAACTGTTCCCACGTATCTCGCTCCATACTGAAACCTGCCGCATAATTATGTCCCCCCCAGTCGATGAAAAGTTCGGCACAGGGTTCCAGCAAAGACCGCAGATCATACCCCTTCACCGACCGGAGGGAACCGGTAAGGGTATCGTCCCCAAAGGATACCACAACAGCGGGTACCTTAAACCGGTTTACCAAACGATTTGCCATGATCCCGGTAATACCCCGGTAGATTTCCTCCCCATAGGCAAGGGCCAATTTACCTCCATACGTCTTGAGGTTTGCTTCGGCGAGAGGCTCGACAATGGTCCAGGCATCAAGGCCCAGTTTCTTCCGTTCCTCGTTCATACCAATGAGTTCCCCTGCCAGTTGATCCCGCTTGAGGGGGTCCTTTTCCAGGAACAGGGCCACTGCCTTATCCGGGTTTCCCATACGGCCTGCTGCATTAATGGCAGGACCTAATTGCCAGGAAATATCCATGGTCCCCAGATGCCGCCCGGCAAACCCCAGTTTAAAGAGGAGGTCTGAAAGCCCTGGCCGAGGCGTTTTCTGGAGCGCCTCAAGGCCAGAACGGACCATGATCCGGTTTTCATCTTTCAGGGGCATGATGTCCGCCACGGTTCCGATACTGACAAGCTGCAGATCCGCCCCATCTTCAAGGGTAAAATGGTTCTCCCGCCGCTGGATAAACGAGGTAAAGAGGCTGATAAACACATCCAGTTCGCTTATATCCTTGCTTGAATACCGGGCGATCCGGGAAAGTTCTTTACTCCGCAAAAGGCTCTTCCCCGCCACCGAAGGAATCTCCTTGCCGATTTCCGGGGCAATATCCAGCATCTGCACATCAATCCCTGGGCCAAAGATCTTGGTCAGGATTTTCTTTTGCAAAGCCCCATCCCAGACCAGGATCTGCTGACCCTCAAGGAAACTGGGCAGCCTGGTATCGGTAATACGTACCATGCCGGGAATCACCGTTTCAATAAGCCGGTCAATAAGCACCAGATTCCGCATCTTCCCGATCTCAATGGTATAGGCATCGTTGGTGGGCCGGATATTAAGGAGGCAGATCGACTGGCCATAAAGCTCACTCTTCAGCGCAAAACGCAGGGCGGAAATCAATTTATACGCCACCCCGCAGCCCGCTAAGTCCCTGAAAGGATAACTTGAATCTGCGAGTTTCGGGTTCACAATCGCCAAGGCCGGAGGTAGTTCTTCCTGGGGGTTGTGATGGTCGGTGATAATCACATCTATGGACCGTTCATGGGCCTGTCGTATTTCCCCGTGGTTGGATATCCCGCAGTCCACGGTAATGATAAGGGTCCCTGAAGCCTCCGCAAAGTCCTCGACCGCCTTGAAAGACAGTCCGTAGGGTTCATCCCCCATGGGAAGATGCCAACTCACGTCCATGCCAAGGCCCCTCAAAAAACTCACCACCAACACCGTACTGGTAACACCGTCCACATCCCTATCGCCAAACACCAGGACCTTTTCGCCCTCTTCTTTAGCCGCTAAAATCCGGTCTACCGCATCTTCCATACCCGGCAGCTCAAAGGGGTTTCGTAAATGCCGAAGGTCTGCTTCGAGGAAATACCGAATCTCCTCTCCGTGGATGATACCGCGCCTAAGGAGTATCGAGGCGGTCAGCAAATCACAACCGTACGTGGCGGCTATATGCTTCACCATATCTTGAGGTATCTCTTTTTTTTCCCACTTCATTCTTTATTTCCTTACTTCTCATGGAGCGTACTCAAAGGTACCCGTGTCCTCTGAGTATTCTTACTTACTCTTTTTTTCTCTTATGCTTCTTTGGCATCCTGGGTAATTTCTTTTAAGACCAATGTCCGTGGAGCCGGCGGAATTGCTGCATATTCCACCGCATCCTCCAGTTGGGGGAGGGCCGCAGCCAATGAAGCCTCATCTGCAGCCCATACGGTCATAATCGGATCTCCTTGAGGGATCCGGTCTCCCCGCTTTTTATGGAATTGCACCCCCGCAGTAGGACTTACCTTATCCTCCGTACGATTTCGTCCTACCCCAAGCAGGATCCCGGCATGGCCGATTTTCCAGGCATCGATCCGGGAAATATAGGCGTCTTTGGAAGCTCGGATATCTGCGCTCCAGTTCGAGCGATAGGTTCCCCGCATTTCCAGGACCTGCTTCGGATCCCCTCCTTGGCAGCGGATATTTTCCAAAAACAAGCGCCGGGGTTTCCCGCTTGCCAGGGTAGCTTCGCAGATCCTCCGGCCTTCAGCCGCATCCCCTGCACGGCCTCCCAATACCGCCATCCGGGCTGCTAGTTCTAGGCTCACCTCCATGAGGTCCTCAGGGCCCTTTCCCTCAAGGCAATCGAGACTTTCTTCTATTTCAAGGAAATTACCCACCATGTTCCCCAAGGGTTCGTCCATGTCGGTGAGCAGGGCAATGATCCGCTTCCCCAGCGCGGCCCCGGTGTTGACTAAAGACCGGGCCAGTTTTTCCGCTTCCCCAGGGTCTTTCATAAAAGCTCCGGACCCGTATTTGACATCCAATACCAGGGCATCCGCTCCTTCCGCCACTTTTTTTGCCAATATGCTCGCGGTAATGAGGGGAATGGATTCCACCGTACCGCTTACATCCCGGAGTGCGTAGAGCAGGCGATCCGCAGGAACCATATCCTTGGTCTGGCCGGTCATGGCATACCCGGTCTTACCCAGTATTTCCCGAAATTCTTGGTCCTGCAGGGCAGTCCGATAACCAGGAATCGCCTCGAGTTTATCCAGGGTGCCCCCGGTATGCCCCAAAGCCCGGCCGGACATCATGGGATCCTTGATTCCCAAGGAAGCAATGAGGGGCGCCACGATGAGGCTGGTCTTATCCCCCACCCCGCCAGTGGAGTGTTTATCCACAAAAGGGCCTGCTATACCCGACAAATCCATAAGCCTCCCGGATCTCAGCATCACCTCGGTTAAGTCCGCGGTTTCCCGGGGGCTCATCCCCTGAAAAAACACCGCCATAGCCCAGGCCGCAATCTGGTAATCAGGAATTTCCCCTGCCACATACCCCTGAATCAGAAACCGGAGGGCTTCCCGGCTCAGTTCCGTTCCGTTCCGTTTATCTATGATACTATCCACTGCCCGCATGATGGGTGCTCCTTATGTCTGGATTGTGGCAGCTTACACCCGGTCCCACCCGGAAATTCCTTTCCCCAAGGCCCCTGCCATGATGCTGGTAACCAAAGCCTTGGCTTGACCGAGGGAGCGGGAATCTAGGGTATACCGGGCTACCACAGCGGGGTCCTGGTTCTCCACTGCCCCAAGCCAGCGCCGTACCCCGGGGCCAAGCACTAACCATTCTCTCCGCTGCATGGATCCTGGATCCTCTGGCAAGACCCCTGCACAGGAAGGACAATACAGGGTTCTCTCATAATTATTCCATAATAGTAATCCATCCAGGGGGGCTTCACAAGTACAGGAAGCACAGTGATTGATAAGCGGCCGCAGTCCCAGGAGTAATGCCCAATTCCACAAAAAATGGATGAAGAGCCGGATACAGACTTCTTCATCCGCCTGGTCAAGGGCATCCAAGGTTCTATTGGCCCTATCCCAGGCGCTGGTCCAGTTTCCGCCGCTCCCCTGGGATGCAAGGATGACTTCCAGGATTGCTCCTGCGGTCATAGTCCGCTGGTAGTTTTCCCTGATCCCGAGCCTCCAGGATTGGACATCGAAATCCGTGAGTTTGCGGGAATCCCGGACCGGATTGTGATACACCCAGAGTCTTCCCTGGTGAAAAGGGGAGACCAGGGCCCGGAACTTACTTTTGGGGCCCCCAAAGACCGTGGCCTTGAGGATCCCCTCTTCCTGGGTTAAGAACCAGGCATCCCGATTGGATTCCCCTGAGGGCCGTACCCGGAGAACCAGCGCGGAATAGGTATGGTGCCGTTCCATAGGGTCATCCTAGCACAAAGAACAAGATGGGCCAAGGGAAACCTCAGGCGAGGGCATATAAAAAAGAGTAAGGGAGAGAAAAGAAACAGCACTGAACATGAAGGCGGGACCTTTTATAACCGAATTCTGGTATACCGGAGAAACGGCTTTTACCCCTACCCTCCAAAGGTCCAAGGACTTTATCTACCGCCAATGCAGCAGCCGCTCATAAGGAGAAAGGCCATGGAAGCCTTACAAAGGCTCTCCCCTTACACTAAACCCTACTCTTCCGTTTCTTCAGCTATAAACTCTTCTTCCCCGGTCGTTTCCGCGACTTTTTCCAGTTTAACCCGTTCTAGGATCTCCTGCATCTCCACGTCCAGGTCTTTATTATCCTCATCAAAGAGCTTCACCGCCCGATAACGCTTCATCCCCGTACCTGCTGGAATGGGATGGCCGATAATGATATTTTCCTTAAGGCCCCGGAGGTAATCGGTGGACCCCGCAATAGCCGCATTGGTAAGGACCCTGGTGGTTTCCTGGAAACTCGCTGCAGATAAGAAGGAGTCAATATTGAGGCTTGCCTTGGTGATGCCTTGAAACATGGGCCGGGCCACTGCAGGCTGGCCCCCTTCTTCAATCACCCGGTTGTTTTCCTCGTGGAAACGGTACTTGTCTACCAGTTGGCCGAAGATAAACTTCGTGTCCCCCACGGATACGACTTCCACCTTCCGCATCATCTGTCTGATGATAACCCCGATGTGCTTATCATTGATGGTTACCCCCTGCACTCGGTACATCTGCTGGATTTCGTCCATGAGGTAACGCTGAAGACGGCTTTCACCCATGATAAAGAGAATATCATGGGGATTAATCGCCCCCACGCAGAGACTTTCCCCCGCTTCCACAGTATCTCCGTCCCGGATCAACAGCCGTTTGGTCATAGGGATAAGGTGCTTGTATTCCTTCCCAAAGGCATCCTGGATGGTAATTACCCGCTTACCCTTGATCATACCCTTAAAAGAAACCCTACCCGAAACCTGAGCCAATACCGCAGGGCTCTTGGGCTTACGGGCTTCGAAGAGTTCGCTCACCCGGGGAAGGCCGCTGGTAATATCCATGGCCTTGGCCGATTCCTTGAGGGTCTTGGCTATGGTACGTCCTGCGTTGATCCGTTCTCCTTCATCAACCTGGATATAGGCCCCTCCGGGGAGGAAGTAAGAAGCCAGTTCCGCGCCGTCCTCGTCAATGATGAATATCCGGGGCTGCTTACTTTCAAGCTGAAATTCGGTGATCCGTTTTTCGGTGTTTCCCGTTTCCTCGTCGATTTCTTCTTTTAAGGTGGTACCCGGGATGATGTCTTCGTATTTGATAAACCCCGAAGCTTCCGCAATGATCGGGTCGGAGAAGGGGTCGAAGGTAGCGATGGTCTTTTCCGCAGCCACTACGTCTCCTTTTTTTACCACCAATTCGGAACCGTTCCGGACTTCGATTTTCTGATCCTGCCCAATAAGGTAGAGATGATCCTCCAAAACCATAGCATAGGCGATTTCAGGAGAGAGCACATCTTGTCCTGCGTGTTGGATAATCGGTTCTCCCCGGATGATACGCTTGCCGTTTTCCACCAAAAGTTCATCCTGTTCCTCAAGATGGTATTCCTTCATGACCTTGTTCACGACGGCATAGCCTTTGCGGGTAAAGAGCCGGCGGCCGTCGCCAAGCTCCACATGAACCCCACTGACATCCCGGATATATACCGGGTATTTCAAGGAAATTTGGCTTTCTTCACTGACTTTGGTGGCGGCTCCTCCGATATGAAAGGTCCGCATGGTAAGCTGGGTTCCCGGCTGCCCAATGGACTGGGCCGCAATGGTACCCACCGCCTCGCCTATGTCTACGGTACGGTTAGTGGCAAGGTTACGGCCGTAACAGCGGCGGCAAACCCCGTGTTTGGCTTCACAGGTCAAAACCGTGCGGACCCGGACCGCTTCAATGCCGGCCTCTTCAATTGCCAGGGCGATTGCTTCGGTGATCTCCTCATTCACATCCACCACGAGTTCCCCGGTAATGGGATGTTTGACCCGTTCCAGGGTATACCGGCCCACAATACGGTCATGCAGGGATTCGACAATTTCCTCTCCGTTTTTGATAGCCGAATAGAAAATACCGTTGATGGTACCGCAGTCGTCTTCATTTACCACCACATCCTGGGCAATATCCACGAGCCGCCGGGTGAGGTAGCCTGCCTCCGCGGTTTTGAGGGCGGTATCGGCCAAACCCTTCCGGGCTCCGTTGGTAGAGATGAAGAACTCGATCACCGAAAGTCCTTCTTTGAAATTAGACCGTATAGGGAGTTCGATGATGTCCCCGGAAGGCTTGGCCATGAGTCCCCGCATTCCCGCAAGCTGGCGGATCTGGTTACGGCTTCCCCGGGCTCCGGAGTTGGCCATCATGTAGATTGAGTTGAACCCATCCCGGTCAGCTTCCAAGGTCTTCATCATAATATCGGTAAGCTCATCGTTGGTCTTGTTCCATACCTCCACCACCCGATTATACCGTTCTTCTTGGGTGATGTGTCCTTGGCGGTGCTGCTTCTGGATAGAATCCACTTCCCGGCCTGCCCGTTCGATCATTTCGGCTTTTTCCTTGGGAATCACAATATCATCCACACCGATGGTAGCCCCAAAAACCGTAGCGTACTTATACCCGGTGTTTTTGATGGCATCCAGCATCTGCACCGTGGTCCAGGAACCCTTATCCGCGAAGACCTGTTCGATAAGTCCCCGAAGCTCTTTATCTTTTAACTCATAGTTGATGAAAGGAATCTCTTGGGGCAACGCCTCGTTAAAAACAAGCCGTCCCGGGGTAGTTTCAATGAGTCCACCATCCTTGACGGCGAGAACCCTTCCGGTTTTTTCCCAGACCGGTACTTTCGGGGGCCGTACCCGGATACAGGCTTCCCATTCCAATGCCTGAGCGTCCACGGCCATGAAGATCTCTTCCACCGTCCCGTAGCGCCTACCCTGGCCCTTGGCATGGGGCTTTATCCGGGTGAGGAAGTTGATCCCCAACACCATGTCCTGGGAGGGGAACACGATGGTCTTGCCATTGGCAGGATTGAGGAGGTTTCGGGCGGAAAGCATCAATGTCCAGCACTCCATCTGAGCCGCCTGGGTGAGGGGGACATGGACCGCCATTTGATCCCCGTCAAAGTCAGCGTTAAAGGCGTGGCACACCAAGGGGTTGAGTTTGATGGCCTTGCCCTCTACTAAAACCGGCTCAAAGGCCTGGATTCCCAGCCGGTGCAAGGTAGGCGCCCGGTTAAGAAGGATAGGATGCTCCTTAACCACCTCGTCCAGAATGGCAAAGACCTCGGGAGTCTCCTGTTCCACCAGGATCTTGGCTTTTTTGATGTTGTAGACCACGTCCTTATCCACGAGCTTTTTCATGATGAAGGGTTTGAAAAGCTCCAGGGCCATCTTGGTGGGGAGTCCGCACTGCCACATCTTGAGGTCCGGCCCCACGGTGATCACACTCCGGCCTGAATAGTCCACCCGTTTACCCAAGAGGTTCTGCCGGAACCGGCCCTGTTTGCCTTTAAGCATATCAGAAATGGACTTGAGGGGCCGGTTGGAGGCGCCTTTGACCACACGCTTTTTCTTGGAATTGTCAAAGAGGGCGTCCACTGCCTCTTGGAGCATCCGCTTTTCATTACGGATGATGATATCGGGAGCATTCAACGCCTGGAGCCGTTTGAGCCGGTTGTTCCGATTAATCACCCTTCGGTACAGGTCGTTGAGGTCTGACGTGGCGAAGCGGCCTCCGTCCAGTTGTACCATAGGACGCAGCTCCGGGGGGATAACCGGAACCACATCCAGGATCATCCATTCGGGCTTGTTATTGGAATTACGGAAATTTTCCACGATCTCAATGCGCTTTAAGAGCCGCTTATCACTCTTGGCCCCTTTTTCGATCATCTTGGCCCGAAGTTCCAGAGCCATTTGGTCCAGGTTGAGGTTTTCCAAGAGAATCCGCACGGCCTCTGCGCCCATACCGGCGCTGAAACCGCCGCCGTACCGTTCCTGCGCGTCATAATACTCATCCTCCGTGAGGAGTTGCATTTTTTTGAGGTCCGTATCTCCTGGTTCAATGACCACATACTTTTCATAATAGAGCACCGACCGTAAGGCCGCCATGGGAATGTCGAGGAGCAGGCCCATACGACTCGGAATGGAGCGATAATACCAGATATGAGAAACCGGCGCCGCCAGTTCGATATGACCCATCCGTTCCCGGCGCACCTTGAAGTGGGTTACCTCGACCCCGCAGCGGTCGCAAATGACCCCTTTATAGCGGATGGATTTGAACTTACCGCAGTAACATTCCCATTCCTTGGTGGTCCCGAAGATCCGTTCACAGAAAAGACCGTCCTTTTCAGGCCGGAGCGTTCGGTAATTGATGGTTTCCGGTTTTTTAACTTCCCCGTAAGACCAGGCTCGGATCATATCCGGCGAAGCCAAACGGATCATAATGGAATCAAAATCTTGTATATCCCGCATGTATATACCCCTTATCGTGGGAGTGGGGAAGGGGAGAGGAACTTCCTGTCTGATCCCTCTTCCTTTTAAACGTCCCCTGGCGCATAGTAATCAGTACCATACCGTTCCGGGCAAACCCCTTGCAGGGTTTACCGGAACTGTCTGCGCTAAGGCTTCCGTGCTTGAGACTTCCCGCATTATTGCTGAACCCCCTATTATTGATGGAAACCCGCTTGTCCGAAATCATCCTTAGAAGTTTGAACCTGCTTTACTGATAAGCTCATCATCCCGCTCGGTGAGGGGAATCTGTTTACCTTTGGTGTCATAGATAGTTACGTCCAAAGCCAGCCCCCGCAGTTCCTGAACCAATACATTGAAGGATTCAGGAATGCCTGCAGTGGTAGAAGGTTCTCCCTTCACAATGGCTTCGTAGATTTTAGATCGGCCGGTCATATCATCGGACTTAATCGTTAAGAGTTCCTGTAAGGTATTGGCCGCACCGTAGGCTTCTAAGGCCCACACTTCCATCTCCCCGAGCCGCTGCCCGCCGAATTGGGCCTTGCCTCCCAAGGGTTGTTGGGTGACCAAGGAATAGGGACCTGTGGACCGGGCGTGCATCTTATCATCTACCAGGTGGTGGAGCTTGAGGAAGTAGATCACCCCGCAGAAGATGGGGTTCACAAAGGTTTCCCCGGTACGGCCATCCCGCAGGTAGGTCTTAGAACTCACCGGAAGACCCGCTTCTTTGAGCTTTTCTTCGATCTGCTCGGGGGAAGGGGACTGGAATACCGGAGAGGAAAACCACTCATCCAAGGTAGACGCAGCCCAGCCCAGTTCGGTTTCCAAGAGCTGACCGATGTTCATCCGGGAAGGAACCCCCAGGGGGGTGAGGCAGAGGTCCAAGGGCGTACCGTCTTCCATGTAGGGCATATCCTCTTCCGGGAGTATCCGGGCCACCACGCCCTTGTTACCGTGACGGCCCGCCATCTTGTCCCCTTCCCGGAGCTTCCGTTTAGTGGCGATGAGCACCTTGACCACCTCGTCGACCCCGGGGTTGAGATCATCCCCTTGGGTACGCTTAAGCCGCTGGATGTCAATGATGGTTCCGTCAATACCGTGAGGCACCCGTAGGCTTGAGTCTCGCACCTCCTTGGCCTTTTCACCGAATATGGAATTGAGCAGCTTAAATTCAGGGGTGGTTTCGGTCTCGCTCTTAGGGGTTACCTTCCCTACGAGGATATCCCCGGAACGCACCTTCGCGCCTACCCGGATGATCCCTTCGGCATCCAGGCTCTTCTCAGAGGTATTGGGAATGTCCCGGGTGATCTTTTCCGGGCCCAACTTGGTTTCCCGGACTTCGGTGAGGAATTCTTTGATATGGATGGAAGTGAACATATCTTCTTTTACTACCCGTTCGGAGATGAGAATCGAATCCTCGTAGTTATACCCATTCCACGGCATGAACCCTACCAAGATGTTCCGGCCCAGGGCAAGCTCGCCGTTTTTCGTCGCGGGCCCATCGGCAATGACCTGTCCAGGAAGCACCTCTTCCCCTATCTGTACGAGGGGACGTTGATTATAGCAAGTATCCTGGTTGGTCCTTTGGTACTTAACCAAATGATACACATCAAAACCTTGCTTGTTGCTTGCTGCGCTGCGCGGGAGCTTCACCTCAGGATCCGTACCCTGAGCAGGCTCAATGGTAATATCTTGAGAAGTAACCCGCACCACCTTGCCGGCCCGGCGAGCCTTGACCAATACCCCTGAATCGTAGGCGCATTTTCCTTCCATTCCCGTACCAACCCGGGGAGCTTCAGGAAAAACCAGGGGTACGGCTTGACGTTGCATGTTGGAACCCATCAGGGCCCGGTTAGCATCGTCATGTTCCAAGAAAGGGATGAGCGAAGCAGATACCGAGATGATCTGTTTAGGGGATACATCCATGTACTGAATATCTTCAGGCCCCCGGGTGGTATAATCCCCCTGCCTACGACAGGATACCTGCTCATCGACAAAAGACCCATCGCTGTTTAGTCTAGCCGAGGCTTGGGCTATGTGATACCGATCCTCGTCCATAGCAGAGAGGTATTCGATCTCCCCGGTAGCCACTCCGTGACATACCTTGCGATACGGGGTCTCCAGGAACCCGTATTCATTCACCCGGGTATAGTTGGCTAAGGATACGATAAGCCCAATATTCGGCCCTTCCGGGGTTTCAATGGGGCACATCCGTCCATAATGGGTGTAGTGCACATCTCGAACCTCGAAGCCGGCCCGATCCCGGGAAAGCCCTCCAGGGCCAAGGGCATTGAGCCTCCGTTTGTGGGTCAGCTCGGCCAGGGGATTCACCTGATCCATGAATTGGGAGAGTTGACTGGATCCAAAGAACTCCTTGATCACCGCCACCACGGGCTTAATCGAAATGAGGTCCTGGGGCTTAATGGTATCCGTCTCTTTGAGGCTCATCCGCTCCTTGGCGATCCGTTCCATCCGGCTGAATGCGGTTTTCATGGCGTTGGCCATGAGTTCCCCTACGGATCGAACCCGGCGATTACCCAAATGGTCGATATCATCAATGTTTTCATCCCCCACATAGACCTGGATGAGGAACTTCATGGTGGCGATAATATCCTGTCTGGTCAGGGTAGAGTCTTCCAGGGGAGGCCTGAAGTTAAACTTCTTGTTGAGTTTATACCGCCCCACTTTCCCCAGATCGTAGCGCCGGGTGGTAAAAAACATCCCCACCAAATCCTTTTCCGCAGCCTCCATCGTGATGGATTCTCCGGGCATGAGTACCGAGTAGACTGCAGAAAGGGCATCTTCCTTGGAAGGTTCATCCCGTTCCGGATCGTCCTTGACAAATTTTATCTCTTCCCGTTCAAAACAGTTGAGGAGCATCGGCGAGTTAAGGGAATGGGGATCTTCAAAATTAATAACCGCCACCGAGACAATGCCGTTGCTCAGGAGTTCATCCACATTATGGGGATGTAATTTTTCCCCTGCCCGATAGAGTTTTTTGCGTCCGCTCCCTTCGGAGGTACCCTCTTCTGCTCCGGTGCTAATCCACACCGCAGCAGCCAAAACCCGGCCTGAAAACCGTTCTCTGGTTTCCCGATCATCCACAACTTCCAGGGTTTCGATGGTATAAAAGGCCTGGATGATATCCTCCCGGTTTTCATACCCCAAAGCTCTGAGGAATATGGTTCCCAGGATCCGCTTTTTCCGGTCAATTTTGACGTAGATCAATTCCCTTTTTTGGTCAATTTCGAATTCCATCCAGGAACCGCGATAAGGAATGATCCGGGAAGCAAAAATACCCTTTTCATGGCTGAAAATAACCCCCGGGGAACGGTGAATCTGGGAGACCACCACCCGTTCAGCGCCATTGATGATAAAGGTGCCCCGCTCGCTCATAACCGGAATATCACCCATGTAGATATCCTTCTGCCGGATTTCACCGGTCTGCTGAAAGATAAGGTTTACCCGTGCTTTAAGGGAGACTGCATAGGTGAGCCCCTTTTGCTTACAATCCTGTTCGGAGAATTTGATGTTCTCCTCGTCCAAGGTATAATACTCATATTCCAAGATCATATCGCCGTTAGGACTTTCAATGGGAAAGGTAGATCTAAAAACTTCCTCAAGCCCCTGTATTTCCAGGGCGCCATGGTGTCGCAGCCGTTCCCGTTGCAGGAAACGTTCGTATGAACAGATCTGAATGTCGATAAGATCCGGAAGATCCATCACATCCTGAATATCCTGCCCGATATACCTTCGTGTACCGATTGACTTTTCTGTTACCATTCCTTCTCCCTATGAGCTTAAAAATTTACAAAAAGGCCCCGGTAAATACCGGAAGCCTCTTCGGTGAAACCTTACCTCCCACCGATTATTACGAGAAAACTACCTTGTACACTGCTCAGATTACTGAATTTCAACGGTACCGCCGACGGCAGTAACCTGATCCTTGATTTTCGCAGCCTCTTCTTTGGAAACATTCTCTTTAAGCGGCTTAGGGGCCCCTTCAACGAGGTCTTTAGCTTCCTTGAGTCCAAGGCCAGTAACCGCCCGGACCTCTTTAATAACCGCGATCTTCTTGGAATCATCATACGCCTTGAGAATGACATTAAATTCCGTCTTCTCTTCCACGGGTTCCGCCGGTACGCCTGCACCGCCGCCGACTGCAGCCACTGCCACAGGAGCGGCAGCGGACACGCCAAATTTTTCCTCCAAAGCTTTAACCAGTTCTGAAACTTCCAGAACGGTCATGGACGAAATCGCTTCAATAAGCTGATCAATGCTAAGAGCTGCCATATTACCTTCTCCTCATATCTCTTACATAATGTATCCATACAGATACACCCTGTCCTTACGGACATTCCCGGACTCGTGCCGGTATAGTAACCGACAGGAACGGCAGCACCCGAAGCCTGACGGTTTGTTTATTTTTATGGTTTGCCTCTGGGCGCCCACGAATGTACGCCTTGCTCCTTACTCCTCGCCCTTTTTATCTCCCACCGCCTTGATGGCCCGCACCAGCCGGGCATTGATATCGTTGAGGTCCGCAGCAAGGGTCCGAACCGGACCATTCAAGACCGACATAAGCATAGAAATAAGCTCCAGCTTACCGGGCAGCCTGGAGAAGGCCTCGGTTTGAGCCGCATCGTAGATCGTACCGCCCACCAGAGCCCCCTTTACCTTGAGGACCGGCGCCTCCCGGATAAACTCAAAGAGTATTTTGGCAACTTCATTCGCATCTTGGGGAGCAATAGCCACCGCAGTGGGACCTACAAGATAGGAGGATACATCAGGAGCCGCCAGATGTTCAAAGGCAATCCGGGCAAAGTTATTTTTCACCACCTGAAACCGGGAGGCTTTAGCCTCAAGCCGTTTCCGGAGGGTGGTGATTTGCCCCACGGTCAGTCCCCGATAATCGGTAAAGATAAAGTCCTTGGTA
The DNA here is from genome assembly GCA_031258005.1 of Treponema sp. GTDB lineage: Bacteria > Spirochaetota > Spirochaetia > Treponematales > Breznakiellaceae > JAIRLU01. The sequence continues at coordinate 10,942 of JAIRNP010000014.1, read as the reverse complement.
CGTCCGAAGTTTTCCTCTAATGCCTGTATGGCAGAAACCTTAACATCCTGTACTTTTTTTGCCACAATGGCCATGCCTTACTCCTCGTCCTTAATTGAGACCCACACGCCGGATCCCATCGTAGAAGCCACCGAGATCGTCCGAATAAACTCACCCTTGGCATCAACCGGCCGTTTCCGCTTGATTTCAGCCACCGCGGTCTTAATATTTTCAGCCACCTTATCCTTTTCCATGGAAACCTTACCCACCGCAAGATGGACCACTCCGGTCTTGTCCGCCCGGAATTCGGTACGTCCTTTCCGCAGCTCTGCCACGGCGCCTTTGATATCAAAGGTAACGGTCCCGGTCTTGGGGTTCGGCATGAGTCCTCGGCGGCCCAAAACCATACCCAGCTTACCCACATCTTTCATCATATCCGGGGTAGCCACTGCCACATCAAAATCCAGCCAGCCCCCTTTTATCTTTTCGATTAAATCTTCCGCTCCTATATAGGTAGCTCCTGCTTCCTGGGCCTCTTTTTCCTTTTCGGCTTTACAAAACACCAAGATCCGTTTCTCCCCCCGGAACTGATAGGGTAATACCACCGTATCCCTGACGGATTGGCTTTTTTTGAGATTCAGTTTTACCGAAAGATCCACCGTCTCATCAAACCGAGCAGTCGCCAGGGTTTTAACCAAATCTAAGGCTTCCTGTAATCCATAGGAAACGGTGGGATCGTATTTTTTACGCTTATCCAGGTACTTTTTTCCGTGTCTCATTTTTCTACCTCGACCCCCATAGACCGGGCAGTTCCTGCAATGATCTTCAGCGCCCCCGCCAGATCATTAGCAGAAAGATCCGGCATTTTGAGCTTGGCGATCTCTTCAAGTTTCGCCTTCGGCAGCTTGCCGACCTTGGTTTTATGGGATTCTCCGGATCCCTTCTCAATACCTATAGCCTTCTTGATCAACACCGATGCCGGAGGGGTCTTGAGGATAAACGTAAAGGATTTATCCGTATATACCGTGATGACCACCGGTATAATCAGACCAGCCTCCATTGACTTAGTCCGGTCATTAAATTGCTGGACAAACTGAGGCGCGCTTACCCCATGAGGCCCCAAGGCAGGACCTACCGGCGGAGCCGGAGTCGCCTTACCCGCAGGGCATTGGAGCTTGATAAGGGTGGCAATCTTTTTTTTTGCCATACATATTCTCCTTGTGTGGTATACCCGGAACCGATTCGCCAAGAACCACGGCTACTAAAACATTCCGGGGTAACGTTTCCAATACATCAGAAACTCCCATCTCGCACAGGGTATACGGATGAACTTCTCTCAAAACCGGTTCGCTTTTGAAAGAACCCATCCATCACCCCCTCGCATTACACTTTTTCTACCTGTAAAAGATCCACATCCAGGGGAGTATTCCGGCCAAAGATGCCAACCATCACCCTGAGCTTGTTTTTCTCTTGGTTTACTTCTTCAATAATTCCCGTGAAAGACTCAAAGGGCCCTTCAATAATCTTTACCTGCTCCCCTGGCGCAAAAGACTGCCGGCTTCGTACCGGCCGTTCACCCTTAATCTCTCCGGATTTTTGCAGGATGATCCGCGCCTCTTCTCCCGGTAAAGGCTGGGGCTTCCGATCCGCCGGGGTGCCTACAAACCCCGTCACTCCTTGGATTTTTTTGATTTTTGAACAAACCCCTTTCCAGCTTAGATCCGGAAGATCCATTTCTACGAGAATGTATCCAGGAAGGAATTTTTTAGTCGTAATCCGCTTCTTTCCGTCTTTGACCTCTACCACTTCCTCAGAAGGAACCTTTACATCCCGAACCTGTTCTTTATCAAGCTCCCCGGAGTCGATCATCATACGGATGGTTTTTTCTATTTTATTTTCGTATCCCGCATACGTATGGAGGACATACCAGCCCGTTGCCATAGGTTTCCTTTATGTACTAAAATATCGCTTGCACCCCAAGGAGCAGCACCACATCCACCAAACCCAACACCCCGGCAATAATCAGCGTAGAAACAATAACCACCTTCACGGAACTGACAACATCATCCCGGCTTGGCCATACAACCTTGCGGAGTTCCGCATAGGATTCTTTGACAAATTGAACCATTTTGTTCATGATATCCTCTCTACATGCAGGTACGATTTTCACGACACAGGCCAGGTAGGACTCGAACCCACAACATTCGGTTTTGGAGACCGACGCTCTACCATTAGAGCTACTGGCCTAAGAAAACACTCACTTGATTTTGGTTTCTTTATGCACCGTATGCTTTCGATCAAAAGGGCAATACTTATTAAATTCAAATTTCTCCTGGGTATTCCGCCGGTTTGTCTTGGTGGTATAATTTTTCCGCTTACATTCAGTGCATTGTAAGGCAATGAGTTCTACTGCTGTCTTTTTTGATGCCATGGTATCCCCTTAACATGTCCCCAGCTTTCCGGGAGGTCTAAAGTATGTTCTAAGAAAAACTCCGAGCCCTCAAGCGGAATCGAACCGCTGACCGCATCCTTACCATGGATGTGCTCTACCGACTGAGCTACAAGGGCATACACGTATAAGTACCACAAGGATACTAACATTTCAAAATTGTGTCAAGTGATTTAGTCCCTGATCCATCGCTAATTTTCTTTTTTCTCTAGCGCCTCTTTCAAAACTGAAGTTTTGAAAGAGGCGTTCGTAACCAATGTAATAATACCAATAGCACACCGGGAATCTATGTATATGGAGGGCCATTGGGAATCAATCTTTGAGAACCTGGTTTGAAGAAGCAGAAAACGGGAAACACCGAGGTTTTTCACCGGATCTTTTCACGAGTTATACGTGAAAGGATACTTCCGATTAAAAATAGCAAAATGCAGAGCATTTTGCGAGACTTGTTCATCGAACCTTTGGTTCGCAAGCAACCGGGTTATCGAACAAGTCCAATGTAGATCCTTAGCCTCAGGAGTATGACTGGGGATCCAGAGCGTCCCGCAGGCCGTCCCCCACAAAGTTAAAGGCCAAAACACTGAAGAGGATCAGGAGCCCTGGGGGCACCCAGAGCCAAGGCCGGGTCGTAAGCGTGCTTAGGGATTGCGCGTCGGTGAGCATGTTTCCCCAGCTTGCCGTAGGGGGATTGACCCCCATACCAAGGAAACTCAAGGAGGATTCCATGAGTATGGATCGGGCAACCCCAAAGGTGGCGTTCACCAAAATAGGCCCCAGGGCATTAGGCAGGATATGTAAAAACAGGATCCGTTGGGTGTTAAAGCCCAGGGCCACTGCGGATTTGATATAATCCTGCTGTTTAATGGATAAAACCGTACTGCGGACCAGCCGGGCCACCGAAGGCCAGCCTAAAATTCCCATGATGCAGATCATGCGGTCCAAGCCCGGACCGGCGATGCTGCTGATGATCATGATAAGCATTATAGAAGGGAAGGACATAAAGACATCGGCGATACGCATGATGATCGCATCGCTCATCCCCCCAAAATAACCGGCCTCAAGACCGAGGAGAATCCCCAGCAAGGTGGTAATGGCCACAGCCCCGATACCTACGCTTACCGAAACCCGGGACCCATAGATGAGCCTGGAGAGCACATCCCGTCCCAAGGGATCCGTTCCCAAGAGGTGTTCCTTACTCGGAGCAGCGCTGAAATCATTGCCGATCCTATAGGGCTCCTGGGGAGCCAGCCTCGGAGCACCGATGGCCCCTACCATGAGGAGCAGGATAAAACCCAAACTCCCGACTGCAAACCGGTGCTTGCAAAAACGCCGCCATACCCTGGCGGTTCCGTGCAGGCGTTGCGTCATCTACTATCCTCCCCTGCTCAGGCGTAGGTGATCCGTGGATCCGCCAGGGCATACAACAGATCCGTAATCAAGCTCGCGGCGAGGACCATCACCGCGGCCATGAGGTTGAGCCCCATCAATACCGGATAATCCCGGGTCATGATGGCGTCTATGGTTAATCGGCCGATCCCAGGCCAGGAAAAAATCTGCTCCGTAACCACCGCTCCTCCTAAAAGCGAAGGAATTTCAATCCCGATGAGGGTAATAATGGATAAGAGGGCGTTACGGAAGGCATGAATCCCCAGCCGGGGGAGAAAGGGTACCCCCTTTGCCGCAGCGGTACGCAGATAATCCTGATACAGTACATCCAGCATGGCAGAACGGACATACCGAATAAAGCGGCCGCAGATATTGATAGCCAGAACCGTACAGGGCATAACCAGATGCCGCAGCAGATCCCCGAGGCCCCCGGCGGCGCTCAGCGTGTACATACCGCTTGAGGGAAACAGCTTCAACTTGACGCTGAAAAAGTAGATGAACCCCAAGCCCAGGAAGAAATTCGGGGTAGAAACCCCCAAAAAAGCGATAAAAGTGGCAAGATAATCAAAGAGGCGATGCTGTTTAAGGGCGCTTGTTACCCCCAAGGGAATAGCCAAGGCTAATCCCAGGATCAGCGCGCTCCCCATAAGCAAAACCGTAGCCGGAATACGGTCCGCGATAATCTGAGATACGGGCCGGTAAGAGGTGTAGGAATACCCCAGATTTCCCTGTACTACCTGAAGCAGCCAGGAAGTATACTGTCGGTAAAGAGGGGCGTCCAATCCGAGGTTGTGTTCCAAAACGCTCCGGGCTTCCGCGGTCATGGTGGGGCTGATCATGAGGTCCATGGGGCTTCCCGGCACCAAGCGAATGATGCAAAAATTCACCAAAGATACGCCAAACAGGATAGGGATCATGCACAGCATCCTGCGGATCAGGTAATGGGTCATACTAGGCGCCTGCTCCAAGAACCGGATCCCAATCTGCAAGACGTATCTTGAAATGGCAGGCGGTCCGGTGAACCCCGTCACCGGTCAGTTCCGGTTCGTAAATTGCACATTCGGCCTCTCTAAAAGGACAGCGGGTATGAAAACGGCAGCCCCGCGGAGGATTGGCCGCGCTGGGTACGGTACCGGATAAGAGGATTTTTTTCCTGCTCCGCCGCCGGGGATCCGGATCCGGGTAGGCGCTGAGTAAGGCCTGGGTATAGGGATGCCGGGGATTTTTGAACATATCGGTTCGAGGGGCCAGTTCCAGGATCTTGCCCAAATACATCACCGCGATACGGTCGCTGATGTACCGTACTACTCCAAGGCAGTGGGAGATAAAAAGATAGGTCAATCCCAATTTCTGCTGTAAATCCTTGAACAGCGCCAGGATCTGGGCCTGGATTGAGACATCCAAGGCTGAGGTAACCTCATCGCAGATCAAGAACCGGGGCCGTAACGTGATGGCCTTGGCAATGCTGATCCGCTGCCGTTGTCCTCCGGAAAATTCGTGGGGGAACCGGCGCTTCACCTCAGGGGGCAGACCGATGAGATCCAGGATCCGGTCGATCTCATCCCCAATTTCATTCCGTGCAACTATCCGATGGATGCTCAAGATTTCGGTCATCATGCTTTCCACGGTCCTCCGGGGGTTCAGGGAAGCGTAAGGATCCTGAAAAATCATCTGGATCTGGGGCCATACCGAACGCATCTGCGCATGGGAATACCCGGCTATATTCTCCCCGTCGAAGAATACCTGCCCTGCGGTGATCTCCTCAAGGCCGATGATGGTTCTGCCTATGGAAGACTTGCCGCACCCAGACTCTCCCACCAATCCTAAGGTCTCCTGGGGATAGATACGCAAAGAGACCCCGTCCACTGCCTTCACGTGACCTGCGACCCGGGAAAATACCCCTTTTCTAATAGGATAATAGGTCTTGACATCTTTGAGCCAAAGCTGCGGCTGTATCGATTCGTTCATCCTGACTTCTCCCCGATGAAACACCGCACCGCATGACCTTGGGCTCTTTCCTGTAATTCAGGGAAAACCCGGGTACACCGATCCGTGCCCCAAAGACACCGGTCATAGAAGGGACAACCTCTTGGTTCCTGGAACATAAGGGGAACCGTCCCGGGAATGGAGTACAAAGGGGTATCTATGGAGGCGTCCAAAGATAAGACGGACTTGATGAGGCCTTGGGTATAGGGATGCAGGGGATGGGTGAATAACTCATAAACCTCTCCCTGTTCCACCGCATAGCCTCCGTAAAGGACCACCACCTGGTCGGCCATTTCCGCTACCACCCCAAAGTCATGGGTAATGAGCATGAGGGTGATCCCCATCTCGGCTTGGAGCTTCTTGAGCAAGGCCAAGATCTGGGCTTGGATGGTTACGTCTAAGGCGGTGGTGGGTTCATCGGCAATGAGCAGTCGCGGCTTGCAGGCTATGGCCATGGCGATCAGCACCCGCTGGCGCATTCCCCCGGAAAGTTCGTGGGGAAAACCTGCCAATACCTTCTCCACATCAGCAATACCCACCTGCTGTAAGAGCCTTCGACACTGGTCTTTGATTTCTTTTTTGCTGAGATCCCTATGGAGCCGCAGGGCTTCGGACAATTGAAAGTTAATGGTCAAGACCGGGTTAAGGCTGGTCATGGGTTCCTGGAAGATCATGGCCATCCGCTCTCCCCGAAGCTTTTGCATCTCCTTTTCCCGGGCATGGGTGATATCCACCCCTTCAAAGGCGATGAACCCTCGGGAAATACGCCCCTTGTTTCCCAAGAGGCGCATACAGGAAAGGGAGGTAACGCTCTTTCCGCTGCCGGACTCGCCGATCAAGGCGAGGTTGACCCCTTCGGTTACCGAAAAACTGACATCCTTCACCCCAAAGGATATCCCGGCTTCCATAGTAAACTGTACTTGCAGATGTTCCACCTGCAAAAGCGTTTTGGCCATTTCCTACTCCCGTACTCAAAGGTACAGCCTTCGGCTGGTTGGCGGGTCCATGGGGTACTTCCCAGGCGGTTTGAAGGGATCCATCCCCCACACGATAGTCCGGCGTTTCCAGGATCTAATCTGGAAACCCTCCACCGCCCGGCGTACTTCATGGAGCGCGCATCAAACTCACGCTGTTATGGTTCAATATCCCACTGTTCCAAATCCCGGAGCGTCCCAAAGTCTTCCAAATCACCGTATCGGATCCGGGTGTTTACCCCCCGCAGGATCAATTCACTGTAGAGCCCGGAAACCGGAACCTCTTGGGCAATCAGGTCCTGGGCCTCATAATACGCGGCCTTGAGGACAGCGCTGTCCACACTCGTATTGATCCGATCCAAGAGCTGGTCCATCCTGGGGTTGGAATAGCCGGTATGGGCATCATGGGAATCCACATAATACCGCAGGTTACGCACCGCGTTAAAAGGATTAGCAGGCATACCGATGATAGAAATATCGAAGTCCCGCTTCTGAATCCTGCCCATGGTGGTAGGGAAATCCGCCCGTTCTATCATCACATTGAGGCCGATGGATTTAAAGTTTTCCGCAACAATCGTGCATACCCGCTCCCGGGTTTTGTTCCCGGTAGGTACTAGGAAGATGAGTTTTTTGGACGGATCCCAGCCTGATTCCGCAAGGAGCTGTTTTGCCCGCTCCGGATCATAGATATACTGTGCGGCAGCCTCGTTCCAATATTCGATCCGGTTTGAAACCGGCGTTTTGGTGATAAACGCCTCCCCTTTGAATATATTGCGCAGGATCCCCGGCCGATCAATGGCCAGGTCCATGGCTTGGCGCACCTTAACCTGATTTAACACCCGGTTATTGTAGAAAAGGACCTGTACCGTAGAAGGAACTCCCCGCTTGGTCCGGATATGGGGCAAACTGCTTATGCGCTCGTAGTCATCCGTCGGGATATTGCCCACCCCCGGATAGTTCATGTCGATTTCACCGCTTTCAAGCTGGGCCGCGATCTGCGGGCCTGAGAGAATCTTGAAATTCAACCGGTCGATCTTCGGCCTTCCCAAGAAATAATTCTCATTTGCCTCTAAGGAAAGGTACTGACTGGGGGCGTATTCTTTGAATTTGAAAGGACCGTTCGTTACCTGGGGGTTTTGGAAGAAACTACAGGTGAGTATCCTTTCAGGATTTTCTTTTTCCAGGATATGTTTAGGGATGACCCGCAGGACGGAACCAATAGAGAGGTTGAAGATAGTCAAGGTGAGAGGGTATTTGGTTTCCACCGTAAGGGTGTAATCATCGATCTTCTTCACCCCCGCGATACCCGCCGCTCCTTTGGAGAAAAGCCCGCTTTCATCAACGCCTACCAGAATCCTGTAGGCGCTGGGATCCGATATCCCAACTGCGGGGTTGGAAAAGGTGTTCATGGTAAAGATCACATCATCCGCGGTAACCGGAACCCCATCGGTCCATCTGACCTTCCGGTTTAGGGTGATCCGAAAGGTAACATGGTCCTCGGTAGTAATACTTTCGGCCAAACGGTTCACAAAGGGTTGTTCCGGATCCGAGGTTTCCGCAGTGAGGGGCATAAAGAGGATGCTCGATGCATAGTAGGCCATGATATTGTTCACCGATAAGGGGCTTACCGTCCCGGGATCATTCGTGATACCCACATTCACGATTTTGAGCTGCGCCGTTGCGGGGGCCTTTTGGGAGGTACCGCCCCCGAACAGGGATACACCTAGTAACCCGGCGATTCCAAGGCTTATGATTTTCTTCATGTTTCTACGTTAATTTGAGGGGCCCTAGAGCCCCTCCTCCTTTCTTATACGTTATGTCTCACTATTAGAGAAAATAAAAAAACGATCAAGGGTTATGGGTATAGTTCCGCTACAATCCCATACAACAGGGTTTATTCTACCATGATTCCGTAATTAAGGGTACAAGAAAATAGGAATTATCGAGGTTTTTCAAAGGGCGATGGGTTTTGAAAAAGCCTCTATCCTATTGCCTCACGTAAAAATCAACCCATGAGAACCAAAGCGCAGCGGCTTGAGGGTTCGTTTTACGACGAACTCAGGGGCAGGATCCGCAAGGCCTGGCAAACGGTCAAGCGCCCCCTGCAGCCGCTCCAGTTCCGCCATGAGGTCAAGGCCCGTAAACACGCCGGAACAGGCATAGGCGGGACAGCCCTAATACTTCACCCTTCCGGAAAACCCTTGGCCCTGCATCTTGCGGTTTTTAAACAACTCTAATCTTTGATGCCCACTGCCGCGACTGCCGAGCCCCTTCCAAGGGCGCTGTGTCCGCTGCCTCAGGGGATCAGGGGCTTCTGCTCTGAAAGCCCCGCCTCCTGGCTCAAGCCAGGCAGGACGTCGTATTCCCCCAGGATCCCCATCTCAGGCCCGCCCCTAAAACCCCGCAAGCTCAAGGCAAGCCCTAAATATTCCCTATTCCCCGCGCATCGCTCCCTGCCGGGGCAGTTCCTCCCGCCGTGAACAGGGCATGGGACTGGGGCTTGCCGTAGCCAAGTGGGTTGTCGGCTGCCACGGCTGGCCGATTTCCGCTTCATCGGAAAAAGGACAGGGGGTAAGCTTTACCATTGTTATACCGATACCTGAGTCCTCGCCGGTAAACCGGTATAGTGATGCTATTTAAAGACTCATGTTACGCGGGCTTGACACAACGAGAGATAATACTATGGAGGTACGGGCGGGGATATACTAGATTTATACAGTGATTACCTTTTGGTAATCTCAAAAAAGGCAACGGCGACCGGTTTGTCAGAACTGGTTGATAAAGCGATAAGCCATGATCAAATAACCCGGTTTCTAGCCGGGGAAGACTTAAACGGCAAATCATTATAGCTGAAAACCAAAAAACTGGTACGGCAGTATGCAAATTTACCCGGCTTCACTGAAGCGGACAATGAAATTACTTTTTGCCTTTAACATGGGGGATAATGGCGCTTTTGCGTAACATGAGTTTGTAAGGAAGGTTCTGGTTGTAGTTTATGGAAGAAATTCCCATTGTTCCCAACGCCCAAGAAGCCGTATCGATTCCCTTTGCGTTCATTTCACCAGAAACTTCCATATCCAGACTGGGTTTATCCCCATGTGCCTTTAATGCCCTTACTAAAAGCGGATACGATACCGTTGCAAAAGTCCTTAGAGCTTATCCGGGAATAAGGCCGGGAAGGACAGGAATAAGATTTCGCCAAACAATACTAGCACAAGCAAACTCTACCAGACTCTGATAGTTCCGTGCTTTCTTCTCCTATCTCACCAGCAGTTCCCTGAACCGGTTCATCCACGAATGACACACCTCCACTACCCACCGCCGCGCTACAAACTCCGGGTTATCCTTCTTCTCCTCCCGTTCTTCCCCACGACTGCGGATGGGTCCCCTTCCACACGTTCCCCCGCTCCCCCATACCCCGCGTCAAGACACCCGTGCATCCCTCAGGATGTGCCGTAACAATCAACCGCACAGTCCCTTCCAGCAGTTTCACCTCATGCCCCTTGGCCCCGTCCAACACGATACCGATTGGTAATCCCGGTGACTCGACCGCTACTCTCCGTTTCGTCCCTTTTTTCCCCCAATCCCTGGGGTTCCTCCCCACCGCTTCCCTGGCCAATGGCGCTTCCGTCCACGCGTTGCCATTCCCAATCACCTCAGAGCTTATCAGCCCTTCCCGCCACATCCACCTGAAAAACCCCGCCTGCGCCCACTCACTGAAATATTCATGGATGCTACTGCCTGCCCCGTATTCCGCAGACAGTGCGTTCCACTGGATACCGGTTCGTAACACGTAGATGATACTTTCCAATACCCGTCGGGGTGGTAAGGGTTTCCGCCCTGCCCCGGGGTTTCGTTTGTAGTGCTTGTTGGTGTCCCACGTTCGTTGGGGATTCAACCACTACCGGCTAAAGCCGGTAGATTGATAGTGCGGCTTTAAGCCGCCTGAAATGCCCATTCGCTAAAGCTCTCTTGTAACGATTACCCCTGAAACTCGTCCCCTTCTCCCTTGAAATTGCTTTCCCCCTCCCCTTCTTCCTTACACTGATTCGCTCTATAGTCCTGTATCATCTCTTTCGTTACACTCCCTACGGTCACACAGAAATATCCCCGCGCCCACAAATGCTGTCCCAGTACCTTTTCCTCAATTCTTCATACGCTTCTTGGA
>JAIRNP010000162.1 GCA_031258005.1 Treponema sp. | reverse complement strand
GAAATAAATAGGATTGTGAATAGAATTAATTCAACGCCGATGAAGTGTTTAGGTTACAGGACACCTGCTGAGGTTTTTGCCAAATGCGGGGGTGTTGCACTTGCCGATTGAATCCGGCTACGGCGTGTATGTGTATTTGAAAAACATAGGGTCGCAGCCTACAACGTCAAAGTCCGCAAGACGTGTATACATTTCCCCCGCCTCGTTGATTACAAACATAGTTGACGCGCTGGCCGACAATGCCGACGCCTTGAACGCGCCGCGTTCCGGCCCTATATAGTTCCGCGAAAAGTCGCATGGAAGACCGGTATCGGCATAACGTATCTCCTGTCCCCCTTCCATCAGTACATAGGTTGTGGCTATTTCCATTGTGCCGTTGTAGTGCTGATTGCCAAAACGGTCTTCGTAGTAAAGCACTTGGGCGTTTCGTTTTCCCATTGCCCATGCGCGGTTCCGCGCTGTTTCAGTGTCCATGAAAAGCCTCTCCTTGCGCGGCCAGCCTTGCCGGTCAAACCATAGCTTTGACGCATGGACTATAGTTTTATCAAAACAATAGCGGTAAAAAGCCCCGTCACAGGCCAACGCTGCAAGTTCATCGGCATCAGCGGAAATTTCAGTTATTTTTTCAGTTTTTTTAAAACCCGGCTTACCGCTGTTGTGCGGCAGTCCGTTTTTTTCAAAAAGCGTCCAATCCTGAGGCTTAGGGTGCAAAGTACCGGAGTGCTCTTGACCAGTTTCCAGGAAAAAGACTTCCTTATACGCTTTTGCACTGTACAAAAAAAGAATGGCCGCTGCGGAGATAGTAGAGGTATGTTTCACAAGGTTTCTTTCGTAATGCCCGGGCAGCATGATAATACCAGGTCATTTGCGGGAGATGTTCCCGGGGGTTTTCCTCACGGTCGGTTTTGAAGTCCACCACGTAGACCGTTTCTTGCGTCTCAAAGAGCAGGTCAATGGTTCCATCAATAAAGATTCCTTCCGCGGTGAGGCTCCTAAACCGGTATTCACTCCTGCAGAAAATCGCGGTACGAGCGATGGTTCCCAAAGGGGATGCGATAAACCGTGCTGCCAGGGCGTTTCCCGCGGAAAGAAGGGCCTTGGCCTCTGCCGGTAGGAGATAGCCTGCTAGGGCAAGGGGTATCCGGGCCTCCTTGCCGTTAAGCAGCGCTTCGGTACAGGCATGGGCCAAGGTACCGAAATCCGCCGGGGTAAACCGGTCTTTCCCGTCGTACCCCGTATGAGCAGTTTCTGCAGCGAAACGGTCGAGCAGGGCATCTACCGGCTCAAAGAGATCTGCCCCCGCTTCCCCGGTATATGCCGGGGATAGGTGATAGCTCCCCAGAGCCGCCCCAGAGCCGCTTGAGGCGGTAGCGCTTTGATGCCGAGGCAAGACCTGGGGGATGCGCATAAGCGGTGCTTTTTCATAGTAAGGCTTGAGGCTGGTAAGGAACCGGGTAAGCCCTGGAGAATCCTGGGTATACTGAGGAGGTGTACGAGCCTCCCTGGTATCAGAAAAAACCTGGCTCTTCCGGTACCGGGGAATGGCTTTCAGGGCAAAGAAACCCGGGCTGCCCTGGATCGGATCCGGCTCATCAGAATCCGCATCGGGGAGGTGAACCAAGGCTGCAGGGAGGAGCAGGCCAAACAAGGTGTCATCATCAATAATGCAGTCTCCGGCAATAGGAGCGTTCTCTTTTTTATGGTGGGCCTCTATTTTTGCTTTGATTGCATTCCGTATTTGGATTGAAAAAGCGTCCCCGGTTTCCGTATCTCCCAGAGAAAGGCTGCCCACCAGGTATACCGCCTGTTCTGCCCGGGTCATGGCCACGTAGAGCAGCCGCCGCAGTTCTGCGGTCCTTTTCCGGCGCTCTTCCCGAGAAGCCTGTTCGTAAAAAAAGTTACGCTTCACCTTTTGTCCCTCTTCCCCCTGCATACCGGCCCATTCCTGAGGCAAGGGGGGGTTAAAGGAAATTCCCCCTTCCTCGCTCCAATACACCCCTTCGGTATTGCCCGCCCGTTTCCCCTGATTGCCGCAGCCACAGATGAAGACCACCGGGAATTCCAGGCCCTTGCTCTTGTGAATGGTCATAAGCTGGACCGCGCCGGATCGTTCTAAAGGGATCTCCGTATCTTGGTCATCCAGGTGTTCCTCTCCATCCTGCAGGGATCGAATCCTATCGGTAAAGCCTGCAAGACTGAGACCCCCTGCATCGGCCTTCACCGCGAGATGAAATAAATAGTCATATAATGTCCGATATACGGTGGTCCGGGGATGCCATTCGGTTTCGTAACGATACCCTTCAGTATACCACAGTTCACTGAGGAGTTCCGCACAAGACATCCGGGCCGCTTTTTCACGGATACGCCGGTACAGCCCCTGGCCTTGGAGGAACTGAACCTGGTCTTCTGCGGAGAGCAAGGGGACCAGGGCATCGGCAAAGGGCTCTTCCTTCGCTGCAAGGCACTCGAATAAGCCCCCCAGGGAAAGGGACACCCAGGGAGAACGGAGCATCACCCCATAGGCTTCGGTATCCCGGGGATACGCGACCAGCCGGAGCACGGCCATAAGATCCTGGACCGGACCATCGGTAAAAAACCCTCCCATGCCCCCACTGGTATAGGGAATGTTCCGTAAGCGGAGCTGGTTCTCATAACAGATTTGATGGGTGTGGGCCCGGAAGAGTAAGGCGATGTCATCGGGCCGATACCGCTGTTTCAGGAGTTCTTGGATCTGTTCCGCCACAAAACAGGCTTCGTTTTCATGGAAGTCAAGGAACGCATCCGAATCGGTAAGCCCTGGAGCTTCCTCATATTCATCCTTTGTTTTGGGGAGGATCGCAATCGTTATCCGAGGTTCAAGGCACCGAGGATTCGTTCCTGAAGCCTCCTTCCCGGCACATACCGGCGTATAGGCTGCTTCATAAGCCGGGAGCTGCGGGGTATGGGGGACAAAAACCGAGGCAAAATTCCCGGGGCTTTGTTCTCCCTTGGGGTCAAAGCCGCTGCCCCCAAAGAGCGCGTTAAACCCGCCGATTAAGGAAGGAGCGGAACGGTAATTTTTTCTCAGGCTTACGGAAACGCCCGCTAGTTCATTCCGCAGCCGCTGGAACACCGACACATCCGCTCCCCGGAACCGGTAGATGGACTGTTTTTCATCTCCTACAAAAAAGAGTTTTCCTTCACAGAGATCCGCTGCCTGGGGAACACTTCGCTCCTGCCGTTCCCTTCGTTCTGCCAGAAGAAACAGGAGATCCTTTTGCAGTTCGTTGTTATCCTGAAATTCATCGATCATGATGGCTTTAAAGGCCGCTTTTTCCGTGTCCCGTATATCAGGATGATCCAGGAGGATGCGGCGGGCAAGCCGAGCCACATCGGAAAACGTGAGCACTCCTTCACGGCGTTTTTTCGCCAGGATCCGGGTCTGAAACGCCTGCAAGAGGGTCATGAAGGACAGGATAAGCCCCCCTTGCATACAAAATACCCCAAGGGATGAAAATTCCAGGGCCTTTTCCCGGATCCCTTTAACCAGTTCTTTTGCCGGATCCTGGCGTTTTCCTGCAGTGAGATTGAGGGTATGAAAATCATACAAAAACCCAAGACAGGCAGCTACCTGGGCCCGGATCCGATGGGCCTTGGCCCCGGGGATCCGTTCCCTATCGGGGAGGGCCTGCAGGAAATCGAAATACCCCCGAATCTCCTGGGATCGAGGAAACCGCAGATCCCCCTGGGTAAAAGGGGCAAGGAGGGATCCCAGGGCACGCCGAAATCGATCTGCCCGGGGCTCTTCTGCAAGGAAGCCTTCCATCTGCTGTAAGATCCCGGTAATCTCCTGGGTCCTTTTTTTCCATTCAGCGCTGATAATACTGATCTGATCCTGGACCATTTCCATAAAATCCGAAGGCTCGTCTATATGGGTGTAGGTGAGTATTGGTTCTGCAAACAGATCCTGGGCAATCGCCAGGGGCTGCTTTTGGTAGTACAGGGCTTCCAGGGCCGGATGCCGGCGATGGGCAATGACAAAAGGGAGCGCCTCTTCCAGTACCAGTTCCCGGCACCGCGCTTGATCCACGGTAAAGTCCGGCGGGATACCATAACGGATGGCCCCTTGCCTGACCACCGAAGCGCTGTAGGCATCCAGGGTATAGATAGGGGCATGAAAAAAATCGTCTTTTGCACGCCGGGCCCGCTCCTTGAGGATACCTGATCCCGCATCTGCAAGCTGGGAAAGGGTCGCATAGATCCGCTGGTACATTTCTGTGGCTGCTTTTTTGGTAAAGGTAAGGGTCAGGATCTCCGTTACCTGATAGGCTTTTTCAACCACGAGATAGGCAAAGCGGCTGGCAAGCACCGAGGTTTTACCAGAGCCGGCTCCTGCGGCAACTACCGCATTGGATTCGCACAAAACCGCTTCCCGTTGTTCCCGGTTGAGTTTACTCATAAAGGTACCTTCTGGAAGATGCTCCCTAGTACCGGGCGTATGGCTCATGGCTTCCACCTATTCCTCCTGGTCCTTAGGCAGACCCTGAATAATCGGGCACCTGGTCCCGGCTACTACATATCCGGTCCGGCACAAGGTATGCCAGGGACAGGAAAAACATTTTTTTTCACTGCTACTGTAGGTAGAAAAATTCCCTGACAGGACTTCAGCGGCATACCGGCGTACCTTATCGTCAAATTCACCCAGGATTCGGTGAAAGATGTCCTCCGGCGCATGGGTACGCTCAATCCTATCCCCCGAGCGATAGGGGATTTTTTTCCCCTCCGGTACGGTTTGATCTTGAATCACCCCGAAGATCACCTGGGGTTTGGGAGGCACCATGCTGAAGAAAAGGGCCCGGTGTATGGGGGGGGTCCCGTTTTGTTCTGCCAAGGTGAGGTACAGGGGAAGCTGAAAATTTGCTAATCCTTGGGCGCCTTTCCCAATACAACTGTTTCGAGAGGGAGGGGTATGTAATTTAAAGTCTACAATAACCCCCGTACCTGCAAGCTCCTCTGCAGATACCGCATCATCCCGCAGATCTTCCAGGATACAGTCAATGGTACCGGTCAATAGATACGGGTCTATTCCCGGACGGTAATGCAGCTCCCTTTCAGTCCCTAACACCCGAAAACCCGCGAAATACCGGAGAAAGCCGGTCAAGAAGCAGGCGATCTGTTCCTGGACCGCCTTTTGCTGGGCCTGAAGCAGCCTGCGGGTCAAGGCGCTCATGACCGCCTCGTGCCGGGCTGCCCCGGACAAGCCATCCGCCTCCTGAGCAAAACGAAAGACCTCCGAGACGCTGTGCTCAAGGAAACGGCGGTATACTTCGGGGAGATTCCCCTGGACCCCAGGAACCAGTACGCCTCCGGTGGTTTTCACCCGCTTAAAGAAACCCTCCAGTACCTGATGATACACCGTACCCAGTATATGTTCCGCCATCAGGGTGGTCTCCATACGGACCCGCTCTAAACCAAGAACCCGATCAAAGACCCAGTACAGGGCGCATCGGTAATAGGATTCCAGAGCCGAAGCAGAAACCCGCACTATCCTGGACCCATCCTGGGGCTGGCAATACCGCTCTTGAATCAGGCCGTGGAGGGTGGAACGCTGCATGGTTTCCGGGGACTCCGGTTTCCTTGGAGGGGATCTCCGGGCATACCATGCGTCAAACCCCTGTTTCTGGACTGGGTGCAGGTACTGGGGGAAGGGGGCTTTGTCCGGTGAAGACTGCCGGGCATGATAAAAGGCCTGTTCTTCCCGGAATAGATCCCTTACAAAGCTCCCTGGGAGACGAGTCCCATACCCTATCTTGGGTTCTTTAGGGGCCTTGAGGCTGCTATGAGGCAGCGCATACCCTGAAAAGGTATGCTGAGCGCAAAAGAAAGCCGTGCCTTTAAGGCCATTTACAGTATACAGATGGATAAATGCCCCGGAGGCATCCTGATCGGTGATCCCAAGCTGGACCCGCTTGCCTGCAGGTAAAAACCCAAAGTGGGAGAAAAGGATACTGAGATCCTTTTGGGTGGCTCCGATCACGATGTGCCAGTCAAAAGGCGCTGCGGCAGCACTCCGATAGGGAAACACCCTGATCCCTGAGTTACTTTCCCGGGCTAGATACCAGGTTTCTTTAAGGTGTTCTACAAAAAAACAAAAGGGATTGGCCACCGAAACATCAGGAAAGGCCTTTTCCAAGGCCGCAAGGGAGAGAAGTTCAGTCATGCACCGCGCCAACAGGGCATTGGTTTTAGGAAAACACCGTTCCATAGCTAAGAACTGTTCCCGAAAGCGGTAATACTCCCGGAGCAGCTCCCCAAAAGAGGATGCCTTATACAAGGTGAGGATCGCCCTTTTGAGACCATAGTACCATAAACGGGCCCGTTCTTCCCGGCCGACGGAAAAAGCGGCAAATGCATCTTCCCAGACATCAATGACGGTCTTGGGATCTTCTTCCCAGGAACAAATACAGTTGTTCTTGATGCCAAAATCCATAAGCTGGGCAATGGCTTCAGGATCCTTCCAGGGAAGATGGCTGTTCAAGAGCAGGTTGGCCAGGGCATCAAAGGAAAATCTCCGGGAAACACAGGCTTCAAGGGCGGGAAAAAGCTGCCCCCCCGGATAAGACACCACCGGTTTCCCTGTACAGGATACCACCGGAATATTCCGGTTCGTAAACTCCCGCAGCAGGTATGGTTCGTAGTGTTCCATATCGGGAACACTCACCGCAATGGATTCCCAGGGTACCCCTTCGTTTTCTACCAGGGCACGGATAAACAAGGCCGCTTCGGCAAGTTCGTTCCGGGAGTTGGTGTAAAAGAAGGTCTTGGGCTCCTTATGGGAAGGAACCGGATCGGGAATCCTCACGAAGGTAACCTGTCCGGTGTTTTCAAGCAATTCCTGATAGTACGTAAAATCAGAGAGGATCTCAGGGAAAAAAATAACGTACTGATTGCCTTTGGTATCAAAGGGGAGGGTTGCCCAAGCCGGTTCAAAACACCGATGCTCAGTAAGAAATTGCCGGTACCGGATCGTAAGGGCATATACGTCATCGTCCATACTATCCCACCCTTCGGAACCGGGCTTAGGGCCCGTATGCTGCCCCAGGGGTATACCGGTCTTTTTTGCAAACCATGCTCCCAGCTCCGGGAGCATGGCGGTAAGCCAGGGCGCCAAGAACCCCGCGGTATGGGCGTATTCCCGGGGCACCAAGGACGAAAACCAGGGGGCCTCTCCGCCTGGTACCGGGGCTGCAGTTTCCGCAATGAGACGAGTGACAAAGATTTTCCGTAACACCGGAGGAATAGGTTCTGTATCCTGCTGCGGGGATCTCAGGGCTTCCTGCTTAAATGTGTCCCAGGTCATGAATTGTTCCAGAGCCAGGGTACCGCAGCGGGAATCTTGTAAAACCCGATCTACCCAGCGAGAAGAGGCGATTTCCGAAGGAAATACAAAAAACTTCTGGGGATGAGCGCTGTTTTTGCTCAAAATCATTTCGATGGTGTGTTGCATAGGACCCGGAGGTGCGGTATGAAGTCCTTCCAAGGAGAAGGGATCTCCCCAACTCCTCAAAGGTATTTCATACAGCGGTAGTATTTATAAGGCAGAATAATCTACGGCATTCCAGTTAATGGTATTGGGAACTTTACGGAACCCTTCCAGGGCTTCCTCAACCGCAGCTTGGATATCCGGGGACAGTACGACTGAAAGGTCCCCGTTATATTGAAATACAAAACCATCGTTGGAAAAATTCATAGGAAGACAAGCGCCCCCCCGGATCCCCGCGTCATGCTTCTCCACGATGCCCTGAATCACTGGAGCGTAGTTGTATGAAGAAGCGGCAATACATTTAGCCTTCCCCTCAGGGGTACTTAACTGGGCCAAATCCTGCCCCAGCCAAAAGATATCTTGGCTGCTGTACGTATCGTCGCTCACCGCCCGCAGCGCACCGATGGCCTGCTGGGATGCACCGGTTAAGATATCCGCCCCCGCACGGATCTGGGAATGGGCAACCTCCCCCGCTTTAACAAAGTCTGAAAAAGAACCGGTATGGGCCACCATGATCTTCGCCTCGGGATTGACCTTTTGGATACCCAGGACAAAACCCCGGCCATACCGGGCAGCGTCCCCTCCATCTACCGGACCGATATACCCGATATTGTTGGTCTTCGTAAGCAGCCCGGCAAGTATACCGTTGAGATACCCGGTCTCCTCGCTTTCCGGCATATAGGTAAATACATTATCCGGTCCAATTTCCGCGCTGGTCCCAAAAGCGAAGGTGATGTGGGGATATTCTTCAGCCATTTCAAGGATCAGGTTCTTATATTGGGCGCCATGGCCGATGATAACATCATAACCCTGGGCAGCGTATTGGCGGGCCGCAGACCCCGCATCAACCGGCAGCATCTTCTCGCTGTAGCTGAACTCTATACGGCCGGAGAGTTGATTTTGTGCCTGGATCAAACCGTCGTACATGGCTTGACACCACCCTTTGTCATCTATGGTGTTTTCGATAATCAAGGCAAACTTGACCACCTGAGCAGTCCCTGAATCCTGACTTGCTTGGGTCTGTTGCGGGACTTGTTCCGGACTTGCTTTCTTGCTGCAGCTAGATAGGGCTACACACAAGAACCCTCCTATCATGAGAGAGAAAAAAAAGGATAGCTTCTTCATTGGTAATACTCCTGCCTAAATAAAAAGAATGAAATCAGTATAAAAACAAAACCTTGGGCATGTCAAGAGACCCAATGAATATTTATACATAACATCACCGAATAATGGGTTGTTTGAAGGCGAAGCGGAAATCACCAGGCTCTGCGGACTGTACAATCCGGTTCAGCTACAGCAGAATGTCAACAAGGCCATCCTCGCGTTGCGGGATGCCATCGCCACACCGTACCCCTCTTCAGGAAGGGAACCGGCAGCCTAAAGTTACTTTTTTCTAAATGAGGCATTTCGGCCTTTCTGACACCAAGGCATGTACTTGTCAGGTTAATTTAATAACGATTCCACGGCAAAATACGGCAATAAGGCGGTACGGAAAAACCTGACGATCCCTGCCTGGCGTAATACTTTTTCGGAAGGGAGGCATATCAATTTTTCTCAGGTGTTACAGGATTCATTAACCGCAATCTATGAACGGGAGAACAACGCTTCTTGAAGCTGTAAGCTTCCGGCAGGCCCTTACTCAGCAACCGGTCTCATCCGGGGCAATAAACCGGTCCCTTGCAATATACACCCTTTTGATCCGGCCATGAGGAAAGCCACTTTTACCGCCCTAATCGTAAGTACAACGGAGACAAAAAAAATGCTTGTAACCCCTTGTATTATAAAGAATTACAAGCAACTAGCAGGGCCAGGACTCGAACCTGGGACCTCCGGGTTATGAGCCCGACGAGCTGCCAACTGCTCTACCCTGCGTTGAACTATGTTTTATAATATAATAATAGTTTCAAATATTGTCAAGCCCTCGCATTGCCTCATGTCGTCGTTCAGTAGAAATGTCCCCTTAAAGATGCTGGAAACGGGGATAATCGGGGAGTTCGGTCATATAAGGGCGTCGAACGCGAGTATTCCGTTCCATTTGTTGTGGACGCCGGCAATTACGGCAAAGATGAAGGTCAAAACCGGCATGAGCGGCATACCGTGTGCTATAGAAGACGCCGTGGGTAATGTTCTAGACTTGTTACTATGAAAGGGGCTATACTATACCGAAAACTTTATGAGGGGGAAGTTATGGTGGCAGTACCATTAAAATGCCCGTTTTGCGGAAGTGAAGATGTCCTGAGTTATGGCACTTCAAACGGTAAAAAGCGG